>NZ_JBEOVW010000003.1:225172-279328 GCF_040295705.1 Micromonospora sp. NPDC002717
GCGCTCACCGAGCCACCCCCACGTGGGCGATGTCCTCCGCGTACAACCGGGTCCGGTCGTCGGCGGAGAGGTGGCAGGCCACCAGGTGGCCGGGCGCGCCCGCCGGGCGCAGCTCCGGGACCTCGGTGCGCGAGCGGTCGCCGTTGCGGCCGGCGTACCGGCAGCGCGGGTGGAAGGCGCAGCCGGGCGGCAGGTTGATCAGGCTGGGCGGGTTGCCCTTGATCGGCACCAGGTCCGCGTCCGCGTCGCCGTGCAGCGAGGGCACGCTGGAGAGCAGGCCCCAGGTGTACGGGTGCTGCGGCCGCCGGAGCACCTGCTCGACGCTGCCGTGCTCGACGGCCCGCCCGCCGTACATGACCAGCACCTCGTCGGCGACCTGGCTGACCACGCCCAGGTCGTGCGTGATCATGATGATCGCGGAGTGGAACTCGGCCTGGAGGTCGGCCAGCAGGTCGAGGATCTGCGCCTGCACGGTCACGTCCAGGGCGGTCGTCGGCTCGTCGGCGATCAGCAGGTCCGGGTCGTTGACCAGCGCCATGGCGATCATCGCCCGCTGCCGCATGCCGCCGGAGAACTCGTGGGGGTACTGGTCGAAGCGGCGGGCCGGCTGCGGGATGCCGACCCGGCCCAGCATGTCCACCGCGCGCTGGCGGGCCTCGCGCTTGCCGGCCTTCGGGTGGTGCACCCGGTACGCCTCGGCGATCTGCCTGCCCACCGTGAAGTACGGGTGCAGCGCGGACAGCGGGTCCTGGAAGATCATCGCCATGTCCCGGCCGCGCAGCCGGCGTACCTCCTCCTCCGGCAGGCCGACCAGTTGGCGCCCGCCGACGGAGATCTCCCCCGTGATGGTGGTCCGCTTGGCGTTGTGCAGGCCGAGGATGGCCAGCGAGGTGACGCTCTTGCCCGAGCCCGACTCACCGACGATGCCGAGCGTGCGCCCCCGCTCCACCGCGAACGACACCCCGTCGACCGCGCGCACCACGCCGTCCTCGGTGTCGAAACGGACCCGCAGGTCGCTCACCCGCAGGTACGGGTCCTGGCCGGAGCGCTGCTCCGGCACGCTGGGGCGGCCCGGTTCCCCGGACGACGCCGACTCCGGACTGCCCACGACCGCCTCCCTCAGTGACGAAGAGAACCTACAGGAAATCACTGAGGGTGAAAATAAGCTACATAACCGAGGGCTGTCAGCGGGCCACAGCGTAACGACTCTGCAACGGGCTCCGACACCCCCACCAGCACATCCACCGCCACAACTGGGACATCCGACGCACCTCAGGTGCGACCATGGCTGCGTCAGTCACGGGAGGATCCCGTCGATGAGGTGGAGATGACCATGACCGCAGCGGTGTTCGGCCACGACGGCCCATGGACCGAAGAGGAGTACCTCGCCCTCGGCGAGACGCAGGACCGCGTCGAACTCTTCGACTGGAGCCTTCACGTGACCCCAGGACCCACCCCTCTTCACCAGAACATCTCCGGCGAGTTGCGCGCCGCGCTCCGGGCACCGGTCCGGGCAGCCGGCCTACGCGTGCTGGAAGCGGTGAACGTCCGGCTCCGGCCGGGACGCATCCCGATACCCGACCTTGTGATCACCAACGACGTCGATCTCCGCGTGCTCGTCATCGACGCCCGCGATGTGCGGCTGGTGTGCGAGATCATCTCACCGAGCAACGCCGCGACCGACAAGGTGCTCAAGATGCACTACTACGCGGCGGCCGGCATCGAGTGGTACCTCCTCGTGGAGCAGGAGAACCTGACCATGCACCTGTACCAGCGGCAGGGCGCCCACTACGTCGAGCGGTCGGTGACCAAGGCCGGCGACGAACTGGAGCTGACCGAGCCCGTACGGGTCACGATCCGGCCGGCGGACCTGCTCGCCTGACGGATGTCGGTGGGCTCGCCTAGGGTCGGGCGCATGAGCGAGCGAATCATCGACGCAGCCCGGTGGTGCCTCATGACGGCACGGAACGCGGCGAAGTGACGTCGTGACCGAGTTCGACGCGGCGGCCGCCGCGGTGCAGGCCGCGCTCGACGCGGGAGCCCGGTATGCCGACGCCCGGGTCATGCACCGCCGCTACGAGTCCATGTCGGCCCGCAACGGCGACATCGAGGAGCTGACCCAGGACGAGAGCATCGGGCTGGGCGTCCGCGCGCTGGTCGGGTCGAGCTGGGGCTTCCACGCCGTACCGGACCTGTCCGACGCCGCCGCCCGCGAGGCCGGCCGGCGCGCCGCGCGGATCGCCGCGGCGAGCGCGCGGGTCCCGGGGCCGCCGATCGACCTGGTGCCGGCCCCGGCGGTGACCGCGAGCTGGGCGTCCCCCTGCGTGGTGGACCCGCTCGGCGTGCCGCTCTCCGACAAGGGCGACCTGCTGGTCGGTGCCACGCGGACGATGGCGGAGCACGGCGCCGACGTGGCCGAGGGCCTCTACCAGGTCTGGGACACGGCCAAGTGGTTCGTCTCCAGCGAGGGGCACCGGATCGACCAGCGGATCCGCGAGTGCGGCGGCGGCATCTCCGCCACCGCCGTCGGTGACGGGGAGACCCAGCGCCGCTCCTACCCGAGCTACCGAGGTCAATACGGCACCACCGGCTGGGAGCTGGTCACCTCGCTCGACCTGGCCGCGCAGGCGGCGCGGATCGCCGAGGAGGCCCAGGCGCTGCTCACCGCGCCGCCCTGCCCCGCCGGCGAGACCGACCTCATCCTCGGCGGCGAGCAACTCGCCCTGCAGATCCACGAGTCGGTCGGGCACGCCATCGAGCTGGACCGGATCCTCGGCTGGGAGGCCGCCTTCGCCGGCACCTCCTGGTTGGACCTGGCCCAGCTCGGCTCTCTGCGCTACGGCTCCGAGCTCATGAACGTCACCATCGACCCCACCATCCCCGGCGCGCTCGGCAGCTTCGGCTTCGACGACGAGGGCTCCCCGGCCGTCAGGCGCGACGCGGTGCGCGAGGGGCGTTGGGTGGGCGTGCTCGCCGGCCGGGACTCGGCCGCCGTCGCCGGCCTGGACCACGGCGGCAGCGTACGCGCCGACGGCTGGGCCCGGCTGCCGATGGTGCGGATGACCAACGTGGGCCTGGAGCCCGGCCCGCACACCCTGGAGGAGATCGTCGCCGCCACCGACGACGGGGTGCTGATGGACGTCAACCGCTCATGGTCGATCGACGACAAGCGGCTCAACTTCCAGTTCGGCTGCGAGATCGGCTGGGAGGTGAAGAAGGGCCGGCGCGGGCGGATGCTGCGCAACCCCACCTACACCGGCATCGGTCCCCTCTTCTGGCGCTCGATGGACATGCTCTCCTCGGAGACCGTCGCCTGGGGCACGCCCAACTGCGGCAAGGGCCAGCCCGGCCAGGTCGGCCACACCGGCCACCCGGCCGCGCCGGCCCGCTTCCGCAACGTCCGGGTAGGAGTTCGTGCGTGAGCGCGAGGAATGAGCGAGCGCAGCGAGCGAGTCCCGCAGTCGCGAACGAAGAGGGATGCGGTGAGCGCGAGGAATGAGCGAGCGCAGCGAGCGAGTCCCGCAGTCGCGAGCGAAGGGGGTGCAGCATGAGTGAGCTGGAGATCGCCGGTCAGGTGGTGGAGTTGGTCCGCCGGCTCGGCGGGCCCGACGCGCAGGCCGAGGCGGTGGTCACCCGAGCCGACCTGGCGCTGACCCGGTTCGCCAACTCGTTCATCCACCAGAACGTGGCCGAGTCCGGCGTCGAGGTCCGGCTGCGGCTGCACGTCGGCGGGCGCACGGCCGCCGGCAGCGGCAGCGTGGTCACCGCCGACGGGCTGCGCGCGCTGGTCGAGCGCACCCTCGCCGCGGCGCGGCTCTGCCCGCCCGACCCGGCCTGGCCGGGCCTCGCCCCGCCGGCGCCGGCGCCGACCGCCGCGGCCTTCGACGAGGCCACCGCGTACGCCGAGCCGGACGAGCGGGCCGAGTTGGTGCGCGCGTTCGTGGCGGCGGCCGGCGGGCTGGAGGCGGCCGGCTACTGCCGCACGGCGCACCGCTCCTCCGCGTTCGCCAACTCGGCCGGGCACTCGGCGTCGGGCCGCGCCGCCGAGGCGGCGATGGACGGCATCGCCCGCACCGGCGGCTCCGACGGCGTGGCCCGGTTCTGCGCCGACCGGCTGGCCGAAGTCGACGGTGCCGCGCTCGGCGCCCGGGCCGCGGCCAAGGCGCGCGCCGCGGCCGACCCGGTCGAGTTGCCGCCCGGCCGCTACGAGGTGGTGCTGGAGCCGGCCGCCGTCGCCGACCTGCTCCAGAATCTCTCCTGGTTCGGCTTCAACGGCAAGCGGTACGCCGAGCGGCAGTCCTTCGCCGAGCCGGGGGCGGCCCAGTTCGACCCGGCGGTCACCCTGGTCGACGATCCGCTCGGCGGCTCCGGGCTGCCGTTCGACGTCGAGGGCACGCCCCGGCGCGCCGTGACCCTGGTCGAGGCGGGCACCACCCGGGCGGTGGCGCACGACCGGCGCACCGCCGCCGAGGCCGGCGCGGCCTCGACCGGACACGCGCTGGCCGGCGCCGCGACGTGGGGCCCGATGCCCCGCAACCTGCGCCTGCACGCGGCCGGGCCGACGGGCGCCGGAGCCACCGGCGGCGGACCGGCAGCGACGTCGGGCGCCGACGCGGCGGGCTCCGCCGTACCGGGCACGGCGGGCGCGGGCGGCGGCGTGCCGGGTGCGGTGGTCGACGGGGACACCGCCGGGCTGGTCGGTCGGGTGCGGCGGGGGCTGCTGGTCAGCGACCTCTGGTACACCCGGGTGCTCGATCCGAAGAGCCTGGTCGTCACGGGCCTGACCCGCAACGGCGTCTGGCTGGTGGAGGACGGCGTGGTGACCCGGGCGGTCCGCGACCTGCGCTTCACCGAGTCCTACCCCCGCGCCCTCGGTCCCGGCGCGGTGCTCGGCGTCGGCAGCCGGGCGGTACGCCAGCCGGACCGGACGGACGGCGTCTGGTGGGAGGCCCCGCCGCTGCGACTGGCCTCCTGGAACTTCACGGGCGGCGCCTCCGGCTGACCCACGGCCCGCTGCACGGATCGGAGCCCGACCCGGCCCGCTCCACGACGGATTCCGGGCCGGCGACGCTTCCGGGTGAGTCGCGCGCGTACGCCGGACAGGCAACCGGTGAGGTTCTTAACATCCGGACATCGATCATCGTTCGGGGCTTTCCACCGGCCGGGACACACGGGACACTGCCTTGCGCGGACGGCCCGCAAAGATCGGCGTAACGTGTGTCACTTAGCTGCGCCGTATCGCCGGCGCGGTCGTTGGTGTGCGCATGACGTGGCAAGCGGGTGCGGGTTCGCCGGTCCGCGTGCCGACCGGAAACTGATCCGCCCGCGCGTGCGGGCCCCGTCAGGGAGACGACTCGAATGACATCAACGGCAACGAGGCCGCGGGGAGCGCGGGCACGCGCCGCCATCGCGGCGAAGACGTTGCGTACCGATCGCTGGTGGCTCGCCCCACTGCTCACCGTGATCGGGCTCGGCGCGTGGGTCGCGTACGCGACGGTCCGGGTCTTCATGCACGACTACTACTGGGTCGACGCGTACCACTACCTGACCCCGTTCTACTCCCCCTGCGTCACCGAACGGTGCGTCGAGGGCTCCTCGCACTTCGGCAGCTTCCTGCCCGGCTGGTGGATCATTCCGGACGCCGCGCTGACCCTGCCGTTCCTGCTGCTGTTCCGCCTCACCTGCTACTACTACCGCAAGGCGTACTACCGGTCGTTCTGGCTGTCGCCGCCCGCGTGCGCGGTACCGGACGGGCACCAGTCGTACGGCGGCGAGACCCGGTTCCCGCTGCTCGGCCAGAACCTGCACCGCTACTTCTTCTACGCCGCCGCCGTCATCTCGCTGATCAACACCTGGGACGCGATCCTGGCCTTCCACTCGCCGAAGGGCTTCGGGTTCGGTCTGGGCAACATCATCCTGCTCGGCAACGTGGTCATGCTGTGGGCGTACACGATCTCCTGCCACTCCTGCCGGCACATCATCGGCGGGCGGCTCAAGCACTTCTCCAAGCACCCGGTGCGCTACCGGGCCTGGACCTTCATCTCCGCCCTGAACGTCCGGCACATGCAGCTCGCCTGGATCACCCTCGGCACCCTGGCCCTGACGGACTTCTACGTCATGGCGGTCGCGGCGGGCTGGTTCAACGACCTGCGGTTCATCAACTAGAGGGCCCCTGACATGACCAATCCTCACCACCACCCGAGCTCTACCACGCGAATCGAACGGCACCACTACGACGTCGTCGTGATCGGGGCCGGCGGCGCCGGCCTGCGCGCGGCGATCGAGGCCCGGCTCGCCGGCAAGAAGACCGCCATCATCTCGAAGTCGCTCTTCGGCAAGGCGCACACGGTGATGGCCGAGGGCGGCGCCGCCGCCGCGATGGGCAACGTGAACAGCCGGGACAACTGGCAGGTGCACTTCCGCGACACCATGCGCGGCGGCAAGTTCCTCAACAACTTCCGGATGGCCGAGCTGCACGCGAAGGAGTCGCCGCAGCGGATCTGGGAGCTGGAGACGTACGGCGCGCTCTTCGACCGCACCAAGGACGGGAAGATCTCGCAGCGCAACTTCGGCGGCCACGAGTACCCGCGCCTGGCGCACGTCGGTGACCGGACCGGCCTGGAGCTGATCCGCACCCTCCAGCAGAAGATCGTCTCCCTCCAGCAGGAGGACAAGCGGGAGCACGGCTCGTACGACGCCCGGATCAAGGTCTTCGCCGAGACCACCATCACCGAGTTGCTGCTCGACGGCGACCGGGTCGCCGGCGCGTTCGGCTACTACCGGGAGTCCGGCGAGTTCGTCCTCTTCGAGGCGCCGGCCGTGGTGCTGGCGACCGGCGGCGTCGGCCGCTCCTACAAGGTCACCTCGAACTCCTGGGAGTACACGGGGGACGGGCACGCGCTGGCCCTGCGCGCCGGCGCGACGCTGATCAACATGGAGTTCCTCCAGTTCCACCCGACCGGCATGGTCTGGCCGGTGTCGGTGAAGGGGATCCTGGTCACCGAGTCGGTGCGCGGCGACGGCGGCGTGCTGAAGAACTCCGACGGCAAGCGGTTCATGTTCGACTACGTCCCCGACGTCTTCCGCAAGCAGTACGCGGACAACGAGGCCGAGGCGGATCGCTGGTACAAGGATCCGGACAACAACCGGCGTCCGCCGGAGCTGTTGCCCCGCGACGAGGTGGCCCGGGCGATCAACAGCGAGGTCAAGGCCGGCCGGGGCACCCCTGCCGGCGGCGTCTACCTGGACATCGCCTCCCGGCTGCCGGCCGAGGAGATCCGCCGCCGCCTGCCGTCGATGTACCACCAGTTCAAGGAGCTGGCCGACGTCGACATCACCAAGGAGCCGATGGAGGTCGGCCCGACCTGCCACTACGTGATGGGCGGCGTGGAGGTGGACCCGGACTCGGGCGCCGCGTACGGCACCGTGCGGGGGCTCTTCGCCGCGGGTGAGGTCTCCGGCGGCATGCACGGCTCCAACCGGCTCGGCGGCAACTCGCTTTCCGACCTGCTGGTCTTCGGCAAGCGCGCGGGCGGCCACGCCGCCACGTACGCCGACAGCCTGCCGGCCCGCCCGAAGGTCCACGTCGCGGCGGTGGAGGCCGCGGTGGAGACCGCGCTGGCACCGTTGCAGCGGGACACCGGCGAGAGCCCGTACACCCTCCAGCAGGACCTCCAGGCGGTGATGGGCGACCTCGTCGGGATCATCCGGCGCGAGGGCGAGCTGGCCGACGCGCTGACCCGGCTGGCGGAGCTGCGCGAGCGGGTGGCCAAGGTCAGCGCGAGCGGCGGCCGCCGCTACAACCCGGGCTGGCACCTGGCGCTGGACCTGCGCAACATGCTGGTGGTCTCGGAGTGCACCGCCAAGGCGGCGCTGGAGCGGCAGGAGTCGCGCGGCGGCCACACCCGGGAGGACTACCCGGCGATGGACCCGATGTGGCGCCGCGTCAACCTGGTCTGCTCGCTGGACGGCGACACCGTGCGCCTGGAGCGCAAGCCGCTGCCGAAGATGCGCGCGGAGCTGATCGGCCTCTTCGACCGCGCGGAGCTGGCCAAGTACCTCACGGACGAGGAGCTCGCCGAGTTCGACGCCCTCGTCGCCGACGCCGAGGCCGAGGAGGCGGGCAAGTAATGGCGGAGCAGAAGTCCCCCGGGGCCGGCAAGCCCGGCGCCAAGCGCCAGTTCCGCATCTGGCGCGGCGACGAGAACGGCGGCGACCTGCAGGACTACATGGTCGAGGTGAACGAGGGCGAGGTGGTCCTCGACGTCATCCACCGGCTCCAGGCCACCGACGCCCCCGACCTGGCCTGCCGGTGGAACTGCAAGGCCGGCAAGTGCGGCTCCTGCTCGATGGAGATCAACGGCAAGCCGCGGCTGAGCTGCATGACCCGGATGTCCACCTTCACGGAGGACGAGACGGTCACGGTCACCCCACTGCGCACCTTCCCGGTCATCCGGGACCTGGTCACCGACGTCTCGTTCAACTACGAGAAGGCGCGGGAGACCCCGGCGTTCGCGCCGCCGGCCGACCTGGCCCCGGGCGAGTACCGGATGCAGCAGGTCGACGTGGAGCGCTCGCAGGAGTTCCGCAAGTGCATCGAGTGCTTCCTGTGCCAGAACGTCTGCCACGTGATCCGGGACCACGAGGAGAACAAGCAGGCGTTCTCCGGGCCGCGGTTCTTCATCCGGGCCGCGGAGCTGGACATGCACCCGCTCGACGCGAAGACCGACCGCAAGGAGTACGCGCAGGCCGAACAGGGCCTCGGATTCTGCAACATCACCAAGTGCTGCACCGAGGTCTGCCCGGAGCACA
Source organism: Micromonospora sp. NPDC002717 (assembly GCF_040295705.1). Classification (NCBI taxonomy): domain Bacteria; kingdom Bacillati; phylum Actinomycetota; class Actinomycetes; order Micromonosporales; family Micromonosporaceae; genus Micromonospora; species Micromonospora sp. NPDC002717. The sequence goes on from NZ_JBEOVW010000003.1 coordinate 233,984, forward strand.
TCAAGATCACGGACAACGGGATCATCCCCATGAAGGAGCGGGTCGTCGACCGCAGGTACGATCCCCTCGTGTGGCTTGGTAGCAAGATCTTCCGGAGGGGTCAGGTGCCTCAGACCATCGTGACCAGCGGGCACGCCAGCGGTGCGGTGCACGGCAGCGTGGCCCACGGGGGCGTGCACTCGCACGCTGGCGGCTCGCACGACTCGCAGTCCGAGGTGCAGGCGCAGCGCGGCGTCAACTGGCACCGCGAGGTGCCGAAGCCGACGGCGCCGGCCGTGGACACCCACGGCAGGCTTCCGCTGACGGAGCTCACCTTCGACCGGGCGGCGGCGCCGTCGCCGTTCGGCGAGGACGTGACCTTCCCGCTGCCGCCGGAGCACCTGAACTTCGCCCACCCGGAGCAGGACAAGCACTGAGGGCGTCGACGATGACGGGGGCCGCGGCTGTTGCCGCCGGCCCCCGTCCCGTTTTCGCCCGAGTGTCCGCTTCGGCTCAGCCGGGCGCGAGGATCGGGCGGAGGGCGGCGACGATGGGGGCGTCGGCCGGCAGCCAGGTGACGCTGTCCAACTCGTCGGCGGAGAGCCAGCGCAGTGCCGAGTGCTCCAGCGCCCGCGGCTGGTCGCCGTGCAGCAGGCGGGCCGCGTACACCTTGAGCACGGAGCGGCCGTGCGCCATCCGGACGTTGCGGCCGACCCGGTCGCCGATCTCCACGCGTACGGCGAGTTCCTCGGCGCACTCGCGGACGAGCGCGGCGGTCTCGCTCTCGCCCGGCTCCACCTTGCCGCCGGGGAACTCCCACATGCCCGCCACCTCGGGCGGGGCGGCCCGGGCGCAGGCGAGCACCCTGCCGTTCCTGATGATCGCCGCCCCGACGACGACCCTCAGGTCCCGTCGCTCGGCCTGCCCGCCGCCGTTAGCCCGTTCGGTCCGCACGGGCGTCCAGCGTGCCAGATCAATCGGCGGTTTGGGTAGCGTGGCCGACCGTCAGGGCAGGAGAACACGGAAGTGTGGGCGTGGACACACCCACCGTGCGACGACAGACTAGAGGGCACCGACAAGACACGGGACGGCGACGATTTGGCCACAAGCCGGCAACGGCGCCTGGGAGGTGCGGTGATGCGCGTGCTGTTCAACGGCCGGGCGAAGCACGACTACCTCAGCGACGCCCTCACCCTGCTCACCGGTTGGACCCGGGAGGGTGAGCAGATCCGACGGACCCTCGTGATCGACGACACGCAGCACGCGGCCCTCACCGAGCGGGTGAAGGTGGTCGCCGACGCGCTGCACCTGCGGCCCGAGATCAGCCGCCGCGCCGACCACACGCACATCAAGGTCGGGCACGGCAACGCCCCACTGACCGAGCGCGAGGTGCTGCTGGCCGCTCGCATCGAGGACGCGTACCGCGCCGTCACCCAGCCCTGATCCACGCGCCGGCTACGCGGCATCCTGGGGGTACCAGCGCAGCTCGACGGAGTTGCCGTCCGGGTCCCGCACGTAGAGGGAGGTTGCGCTGCCGCGCGCGCCGAACCGGCCCACCGGCCCCTCCAGGACTGTGAACACCCCCGCGTCGACGGCGTGCTGCCAGTCCAGCGGCTCCACCACCAGGCAGAAGTGGTCCACGTTGGATTCGCCCCGGTCCCGACGGACGAGGTCGATGATGGTCTCCGGGCTGACGCGTACCGACGGGAACGGGACCTTGCCGGCCCGCCACTCGTCGACCCGCACCGGGGCCAGGCCCAGCACGTCGCAGTAGAAGCCCAGCGCCCGCTCGACGTCGGAGACGTTGAGCACCAGGTGGTCGAAGCCCGTGACCCGCACCGCGCTCACTTCGCCTCCAGGTCGTGGGCCTGGCGCAGCCAGTCGGTGAACAGGGCCGGGTCGACGTCGGCGAGGGTCCGCAGCTTCACCGCGGCCATCTGCCGGGCGCCCGGGACGAGCCGCCCCGACGGATCGGTGATCTCCCGCCCGCGCCACAGCCCGAAGGTGACATACCCGGCGTACGCCTTCACCAGGCAGACGGGTCGCCGGCCCGGTCGGTCGCCGAGGCCCCAGACCGGGTGGCCGTGCCACACCGCCCCGGTCGCGCCCGGCAGCGCCGCCTCGATGACGGGGAGGAGCTTCTCGCCGATCTCCCGCAGCGGGGCGTCGAGGCCCGCCAGGTAGTCGGTCACTGTCGTCGTTTCCATGACCCCCACGATGCGCCGCCCGGCCCGGCCGACCAAGACGCGATCGCACTACGATCGTTGAGCCGGATTCAACGACGGGACACCGACGTGCTGGAACGCCACGAGCTGGAGACCTTCCTGACGCTCGCCGAGGAGTTGCACTTCGGCCGGACGGCCGAACGCCTGCGGGTGACGACCGGGCGGATCAGCCACGTGGTCAAGAAGCTGGAACGTCGCATCGGCGCCCCGCTGTTCGCCCGCACCAGCCGGGTCGTGCAGCTCACCCCCATCGGCCGGCAGCTCGCCGACGACCTGGCGCCGCTGGTCGCCGGCATGGACGAGGCGGTACGCCGGGCCGTCGAGGCGGGGCGGGGCGTCACCGGGCGGCTGCGGGTCGCCTTCCTCGGCGAGTGGACCGCCCCGGCGTTGCTCAAGGCCGTCGCCCTGTTCGCGCAGCGCCACCCGGACTGCCAGGTCGAGGTGCACGAGGTCCAGCTCTTCAACTCGCGGCCGAGCCTGGTGGACGGCTCGATCGACATCCTGATGGCCGCGTACCCGTTCGACGGGATGGCCTGCGGGCCGGCGCTGCTGGAGGAGGAGCGGGTGCTCGCGGTGCCGGCGGGGCACCCGCTGACCCGGCAGGAGTCCGTCTCCCTGGAGGTGCTCGGCGACCACCCGGTGGTGCAGTACCCGGCGGTGACCTCGGCGGAGTTCAAGCGCGACCGCACGCCCGAGCACACCCCGTCGGGGCGGCCGGTGCCGAAGGGGCCGGCCGGCAACACCTTCTCGGAGATGCTGACGTTGGTCGCGATGGGGCGGGGCGTGCTGCCCGTGGGCGAGCACACCCGGCGCTACTACCCCCGCCCCGACGTGGCGTACGTGCCGATCCGCGACGCGCCCCCGATCCGGCGCGGCCTGGTCTGGCGGGAGAGCAACACCACGGCCCGGGTCCGCGAGTTCGTCCGGGCCGCGACCGACGCGAACGTACGCTGACCCGCGCCACCAACGAGTTTCCGCCCCGGCGGCCGTCTCATTGATCTTGGGCTGGCGCACCCGGCCTACCGTGGGGGTCATGGCCAACGCGACGTACGACCGCAAGGAGCAGTTCCAGCAGATCCAGAGCGGCCTGCTCCAGGGGGAACAGATCATCGCCGTCTACGACGCCGTCGGCACGGGCACGGGCTTCATCGGCCTGACCGACCGGCGCGTGATCATCCAGGACCGCTCCTTCGTCGGCAAGCGGTACGCCATCACCAGCATCCCGTACTCGAAGATCACGAGCGTCAGCGTGGTCAGCAACAAGTCCTGGGGCGGCTCGTTCTTCTCCACCGGCGCGATCGCGATCCACGTCGGCACGCACACCTACGAGGTGGAGTTCCGCGGCGCCCAGAAGAGCCACCACGTGCACAACGTGATCCTGCACCACATCAGCTGAGCTGCTCGGCGCGGCCGAAGTTCTCAGCGCCTGAGCGGGCGGCGGGTACAGGGGCCGTCGTGGCCGGCCCGGAGCAGGCGGCGTCGGCCGTCCGGCGGCAGCGTGGTCACAGAAGACCCGGTGGCGCAGGTGCTGGGCGTCCCCGGCGGAGACCGTGGGCTCGACACCCGGGGGCCTGACCCGCTACGCCCGCGAGTGGAACACCATGGCTGTCAACGCACGTGTTTGACACCCCGGGTGTTCCACTCGCCGGCGACGGGGAGACGGCGGCATGGCAGCGGTCCACGCCGTGCCCGATCAGGGACCGTGGGGGGTCGGCCCGGACAGTCACGGATTCGTCGACACCACAGGCCTCACTGCTGGTCGAGCAGGAACGGCACGTCCGGGCAGGTCAGGCACACGAAGATGCGCAGCGCGCCATAGCGACCGACGACCACCCCGGTCGGCTCGTACGGGTCGTCGTCGTCCGGTGCGCCGTCCGTTCGGGTCGGGCGCCACCGGTCGGCCCCGTGCTCCGAGGAGTCGATGACGAGGGCCAGCGTGGTGGGACCGGCGCAGCGGGGGCACGGCGTCGGGAGCAGGTCCGTGAGGCTCCACCGGGCGTACCCGCCGACCTTCCATCCGGGCGCCATGAAGGTGTCGAGGTACTCCTCGTCCGCCTCGGCGAGCTCCCGCAGGTCCGCCGGCAGCTCCTCGATGTACGGATACTCGACGATCTGCTCCGGGTGCAGCCGGCACGGCTGGGGCACGTACCCTTCCGCCCCGGTCTCACCGCGCGGCGGCTCCGTCAGCGTGGCGGTGACGTCCGCCTCCCGCCGCCACCGCAGCTCCACGATCGGCCCCCACGGCGGCGTGTCGTGCTCGAACGGGCACCACAGCACCTGCAACAGGTCCGCCCCGCCGGGCCGGGGCAGGTCCGGGACGTCCGCCGCGCGCAGTTGCGCCAGCGCCACCATCGGGTTCGGCCGGGGGTGGGATCGCGGCCCGTACCGGTAGCCCACGGTCGGGCCGCCGTTCACCGAGCCCCAACCGCTGAAACCCGGGCCGACCAGCCGGGCGAGTTCCTCGTGCAGCTCGATCTCGCCGTCGGCCAGCACGTGGGCCACCGTACGGCGGCTCTCCGCCTCGCGCATCCGGGTCAACAGCTCGGCCGGGATCGGCACCTCCTCCTGCACCATGCACGGGGTGGCGCAGGTGGGCCAGGGCTCGTCGGCCGGCCACAGCAGCGGCCCTCCGACGTGGCTCTCCGTGGCTGTGACCGTCCCGCGGCGGGGGTGCAGCCGGGTGGCCGTGCGGCCGAGCTTCTCCAGCCCGGGGTAGCGGGCGAGTACGTCGGGTGCCAACGGCGCAGTGATCATGGCGAGATGGTAGGGCTCACCGCATCCACCGCCGACGCCGGACCACCGGTCACAGTGGACCTCCGGTGCAGCCGCCATCCCGCTGCCGTCCAGCACAACCCCCAGAGCAGGAAGAGCGGCGACCACAGCAGCAGGTCCCACCGTGCCAGTTCGCGGGCCAGCGCGGCGTGCCCGGCCGGGGGCGGGCGGACTCCGGTCAGCAGCAGCGTGTCGCCGACGAAGCCGAACCCCAGCACCCCGATCGACCGGGCGATCATGAAGACCCCCAGCGTCCCGGCGATCGCGAGCAGCAGGCGGCGCGGGAGGGCCGCCCGCCAGGGCCGCAGCGTGGCCAGCGCGACCACGACGCCGACCACGGCGGCGGTGGCCAGCACCCAGTGGCTCGCCACGAACAGCGGGTCTCGCGCGAGCAGCCGTTCCCGCATCTCCGGGGGCAGCGGGTCCTTGTCGGCGAGCGCGTTGACCCCCAGCGCCTGCGCGAGTTTCATCGAGCCGTAGGCCGCGGCGCAGGCCGCCGCCCCGTACGCGCCCCAGCGCGCGCGATCAGGCCGCGACACGCTTCGTCGCCGTCGCGTAGGACCGGATCGTCTCCAGGAGCAGCCCGATCACGACGAGCCCGAGGACCGCGTGGTACCACTGCCAGCCCACACCGATGCCGACGAGGCCGTCCACGACCATGATCATCGCGCCGGCTCCGACGGCCAGCAGCATGCCGGCGAGCGCCAGCAGCATCATCGTCCTCGGCACCCGACGCCCCAGCGTCGTCACCGTGGCGACGGCGAGGCACGCGGCCAACAACCCGGTAGCGGTCGCCGACCACTGCGCGGTGGCCACGCCCATGACGTCGCGGGCGTAGCTCTCGTGCTCGGCGGCGGACACGACCGGGCCACCCGGGAACCCGAGCCGGGACTGTGCGGCGAAGACGGCCTTTCCCGCGGCGTACCCGAGGAACAGCACCGCCAGGGCGTACGCCGGCCATCGCCGGGAGTGAACGTTGTCGACCATGGCTGCGACCGTAGCCGCGGCCGACCCCCGTCCCACTCCCGTTCCGGGGGGATCCGCCTCCCCAAGGGGAGGGAACAGCGGGGGCTACCGGTCGCGTGGCCGGAGGCCGCGCAGCGCCGTGTCCACCACCCGGTCGGCGTACTCCGGGGTCAGGGGGCCGGTGCGCTGGAGCCACCGGTTGAGGACCGGCCCGAACAACATGTCGACGGCCACGTCGAGTTCGACGTCCTCGGCCAACTGCCCCGCACGCTGGGCGGCGCGCAGGCGCTCCTTCTTCAGCTCCCGCATGGGCTCGTCCAACCGCTTCGCGTAGTCGGCGGCCAGGGCGGGATCGTGGACGATCTCGGTGTGCAGGGCGCGCATGGGCTGGTCGTAGCGCGGGTCGTTCAGTTCCGCGACGGTCGCCCGCAGGACCACCTTCAGGTCGGCCGCCAGGTCACCGGTGTCGGGTAGCGCGCCACCCTGGCCGTCCTGCCCCTCCGTGGTGAGCGCGAGAAAGGCGTCGAACAGCAGCGCGCCCTTCGAGGGCCACCAGCGGTAGATGGTTTGTTTGCCCACGCCGGCGGCGGCGGCGATGCCCTCGATGCTGAGCTTCGCGTACCCCACCTCGCCGACGAGGTCGAAGGCGGCGGCAAGGATGGCTCGCCGCGCGGTCTGGCTGCGGCGGCTGGCGTCGGGGGCGACCTTCTGCGTGGGCACGGGTCCAATCTAACAAGAGAGACGAGACGGTCCGTCTTGACAGTCGGGCCCGATCGGGTAGGGTCGCCCCAACAGCGAGACGAGACGATCCGTCTCGTCTGACGGAAGGACTCCCCCATGGAAACCTCAGGCACCGCCGCGTCCCGGGTCTGGTTCATCACCGGGGCCAGCCGTGGCCTCGGCCGCGCCTTCACCGAGGCCGCGCTCGCCGCCGGTGACCGCGTCGTCGGTGCCGCCCGCGACGTCTCGCCGCTCGACGACCTCGCCGCCCGACACCCCGACCGGCTGCTGGCACTGCGCCTCGACGTCACCGACCGCGAGGCGGTCGTCGACGTCGTCGCCCGGGCGGTGCGGCACTTCGGCCGGCTCGACATCGTGGTGAACAACGCCGGGGCGCTCTTCGCCGGCATGGTGGAGGAGTTCACCGAAGCCGAGGCCCGCGCGCAACTGGACCTCAACTTCTTCGGCGCGCTCTGGGTCAGCCAGGCCGTCCTGCCGCACCTGCGCACCCAGGGCGCCGGGCACATCGTGCAGATCTCCAGCATCGGCGCGCTCGGCGGCTTTCCCAGCACAGGGCTCTACAGCGCGAGCAAGTTCGCACTGGAGGGCATGAGCGAGGCACTGGCCGCCGAGGCCGCCCCGTTCGGTGTCAAGGTCACCATCGTGCAGCCGGGCGGCTACTGGACGGACCTCTACACCAGCAGCAGGGCGACCACCCCGCACCCCGCCTACGACCCGCTGCGGGCGGAACTGGCGAAGCGGTGGGCCGAGGGGTCCATCGACAGCGAGCCACGGCTGGCGGCCGAGGCCCTGATGACGCTGGTCGCCAGCGACGACCCGCCGCTGCGACTGCTGCTCGGCAGCATGGTCTACGACCTCGCCCTCGACATCTCGAAGCGACGCATGGACACCTGGGCGGGGTGGGAAGAGGTGAGTCGCGCCGCCGAGAAGGCGGTCCCGGCACCGGGGGCCGCGCTGACCTGAGCCGTCGCCGCGAGGAGGTTGAGGCGCCCAGGTCAGGCGGGCCTGACCTGGGCGAGCTGCACGAGAAGCTGGACCACGCCGTACGCCTCGATGACGCCGGCTGCAGCGGCGATCTCGCCGGACGTGCGCCGGCGGCCGTCGGCGAGGAGCGGACCTTGACGCGTGGGGCTGCGCCCCCGGTGTGCCCCCAGAGCGCGGGCACACCTTCCTGACCTGCGGAAACGGGCCGGAATCAGACGTTGAAGCGGAACTCCACGACGTCGCCGTCCTGCATCACGTACTCCTTGCCCTCGATGCGGACCTTGCCCGCCGCCTTGGCCGCCGCCATCGATCCGGCGGCGACCAGGTCGGCGTAGGAGACCACCTCGGCCTTGATGAAGCCGCGCTGGAAGTCGGAGTGGATGACCCCCGCGGCCTCCGGCGCGGTCGCGCCGACCGGGACGGTCCAGGCCCGCGCCTCCTTGGGGCCGGCGGTGAGGTACGTCTGGAGCCCGAGCGTGCGGAAGCCGACCCGGACGAGCTGGTCCAGGCCCGGCTCCTGCTGACCGATCGACTCCAGCAGCTCGCGGGCCTCCTCCTCGGGCAGGTCCACCAGCTCGGACTCGATCTTGGCGTCCATGAAGACGGCCTCGGCCGGGGCGACCAGGGCGCGCAGTTCGTCGAGGAACTCGGCGTTGCCCAGCTCGGCCTCGTCGACGTTGAAGACGTACAGGAAGGGCTTCGTGGTGAGCAGGTGCAGCTCGCGCAGGTGCTCCAGCTCGATGCCCGCGTCCTTGGCACCCGCGTAGAGGGTGACGCCGGTGTCGAGCAGCTCGACGGCCTTCTTGGCGGCGGTCACCGCGGCGGCCCGGTCCTTGCGGAGCTTGGCCTCCTTCTCCAGCCGCGGCACCGCCTTCTCCAGGGTCTGGAGGTCGGCGAGGATCAGCTCGGTGTTGATCGTCTCGATGTCGTCGGCCGGGGAGACCTTGCCGTCGACGTGCACCACGTTCGGGTCGGAGAAGGCCCGCACCACCTGGCAGATCGCCGAGGCGTCGCGGATGTTCGCCAGGAACGCGTTGCCCCGACCCTGCCCCTTGGAGGCGCCGCGCACCAGGCCGGCGATGTCGACGAACGACACGGGGGCGGGCAGCACCTTCTGCGAGCTGAAGATCTCGGCGAGCTTGTGCAGCCGCTCGTCCGGCAGCCCGACAACGCCGACGTTGGGCTCGATGGTGGCGAACGGGTAGTTCGCCGCGAGCACGTCGTTCTTGGTCAGCGCGTTGAACAGGGTGCTCTTGCCGACGTTGGGCAGGCCGACGATGCCGATGGTGAGACTCACGACGAGCCAGCTTACGCCGTTCGCCGCCGCCCTTGGAGAGGCAGGTTCCACCCCGGCGGAAAACGGCCGCCGGAGAGCGCCCGACCGTTGTTACGGTGCCACGGTTCCGCGCGAGCGACCCCAAGGAGGCGGGATGAGCCGGCTGCCGGAGCTGTACGTCGCGGTCGACGTGGAGGCGGACGGGCCGATCCCCGGGCCGTACAGCATGATCTCGCTCGGCATGGCCGTCGCCGGCCACCCCGAGCTGACCTTCTACACCGAGCTGAAGCCGATCTCCGACGAGTTCGTGCCGGCCGCGCTCGCCGTCTCCGGCCTGGACCGGGACCGGCTGCTGCGGGAGGCGCCCCCGGCCGAGGAGGCGATGGCGCCGCCGCGAGATGGGTCAACGGCCTGCGCAAGATCGGCCGCCCGGTGTTCCTCGCCGCCCCGGCCGTCTGGGACGGCATGTTCGTGCACTGGTACTTCACCCGGTTCGTCGGGCACAGCCCGTTCGGCGCCACCGGTTCCGGTGTCGACCTGCGCAGCTACTGGATGGGGCTGACCGGCTGCGAGTGGGTGCGGACCCGCAAGGGCACGATCAAGCACGAGCTGGGCCTGACCGACGTGCCGCACACCCACCACGCCGGGGAGGACGCCGCCGAGCTGGCCCAGGTCTTCGACGCGGCCCTGCGCCGCCGCGGCCGGGAGCGGTAGGAGTCAGCCGAGCAGGCGCGGCCCGATCGGGGTCTCCCGCACGCTGCCGTCCGGGCCGCGGCTGACCTCGTACGCGCAGACGCCCGGACGGTCCGCGACCGCCTCGACCAGCCGCTCGCCCCGGTAGAGCAGACCGGTGCCGTCGTCGGTGCAGTGCGCGGTCGGCAGCGTGCCGTCGCCGACCAGCCGGTGCATCAGCGGCCGGCGCTGCTCCTCGCTGTCGTAGTGCACGCCGTTGCCGTAGGGCAGCCAGCCCAGCCCGTCCGTGAAGCCGCGCAGGGTGGTGCCGAAGCTGTCGGTGGCACCGCCGGCGTGCCAGCAGATCGAGCCGGCGGAGACGCCGCCCAACACGACGCCGGCCTCCCAGCACTCCCGCAGGATCTCGCCGAGGCCGTGCACCCGCCACACCGCGCAGAGGTTCGCGACGCTGCCGCCACCCACCCAGATCACGTCCTGGGCGAGCAGGTGGGCGCGGATGTCGTCGACGTTCGGCATCGGGAAGAGCGCCAGGTGCGTCATCCGGAACCGGCTGCCGGCGAACGCCTCGTAGACCCGGGCCAGCGTGGTCGGCTGGTCGCCCTCGGCCTGGTTGAGGAAGCAGAGCCTCGGCTCGGGCCCGGCCCCGGCCAGCTCGGCGGCGAGGTCGAAGACGGGGTTGACCCGCCGGGCCCCGCCCTCGCGGCGGGGAGCGTAGATGCCCATGCTGGTGGCGAGGATGGTCGGTTCGCTGGCGGGCACGGTCGTCCTTCCGTCGGTGTCGGCGCCGCCCATCCTGCCGCGCCGTCGGTCAGTCGCGGGGGCCGGGCTGGCGCGGGACGACCGGCTCGATCCGCAGGGCGCCCGGGGCCAGTGCCCCGGCGGCGGCGAGCGGCAACGTGAAGCGGGCCTCGGCGGCGGGACCCGCCGCGTACGACTCGCGGAGCATCCAGCGCACCTCGTCGGCCGTCCAGCCCAGCCCGGGGCGGCCGGCGATCTCCCGGACCAGGCGCAGCGCCACCCGGGTGTCGTCGTCGTAGAAGCGCATGCACCAGTGGTGCACCCACATGCCCAGCGCGCGGAGCCCGTCGGCGTCCAGCGAACGCACCAGCCGACCGCAGGCGGTGTCGCCGAACGCCCGACCCGGGTCACCGGCCCGGTCCCGCTCGATCGCGCCGACGGCGGACGGGGCGACCGCGCGCATCCGGTCGTAGAAGCCCTGCACCACCGCGTCGTCCAGCGGGGGGTGCCCGTCCCGTGTCGACGCCGCTTCCCGACCCGCCACGCTCGCCATTGCCGCACCCCTTCTTGAGTTGGTGGCCCGGACGGTACCGACCACAACCGACACTTTCCGCGCCGGACGTCCCGTTCCCACCCGCACGGCCGCGTCCGATTTCCGCGAGCCGGGGGCGCCGAGCAGGGGCATCATCGGTGACGTGGAATTGGACTTCGAGCGGTGCTACCGGGCCGTCGACAGCCGCGACCAGCGGTTCGACGGCTGGTTCTACACCGGCGTGACCTCGACCGGGATCTACTGCCGGCCGTCCTGCCCCGCGATGACGCCGAAGCGGCAGAACGTCCGGTTCTTCCCCTCCGCCGCGGCGGCCCAGGGCGCCGGGCTGCGCGCCTGCCGGCGGTGCCGGCCGGACGCCGCCCCCGGCTCCCCGCACTGGGACGTCCGGGCGGACGTGGTCGGCCGGGCGATGCGGCTCATCGCCGACGGGGTCGTCGACCGGGACGGCATCCCGGGGCTGGCCGCCCGGCTCGGCTACACCGAGCGGCACCTGCACCGGATGCTGCGGGCGGAGATGGGCGCCGGCCCCCTCGCCCTGGCCCGGGCGCAGCGCGCGCAGACCGCCCGCACCCTGATCGAGACCACCGGCCTGGGCATGGCGGAGATCGCGTTCGCCGCCGGGTTCGGCAGCGTCCGGCAGTTCAACGACACGGTCCGCGAGGTGTACGGGACGGCCCCGTCCGAGCTGCGTACCGCCCGCGGCCGGTGCGCCGCGCCGGGCGGGGCGGGCACCATCACGCTGCGGCTCGCGTACCGCCCGCCGCTGCACGCGGGGGCGCTGCTGGACTTCCTCGCGCTGCGCGCGCTGCCCGGCGTCGAGGAGGTGCGCGACGGGACGTACCGCCGGGGCCTGCGGCTGCCGCACGGCCCGGGCGAGGCGACCCTGACCCCGGCGGACGGGCACGTGACCGCCACCCTGCGGCTGACCGACATGCGCGACCTGGCCCCCGCGGTGGCCCGCTGCCGCCGCCTGCTCGACCTCGACGCCGACCCGGTCGCCGTCGACGGCACCCTCGCCGCCGACCCGGCCCTGGCCGGGGCGGTCGCCGCCGAGCCGGGCATCCGTCTCCCCCGCTCGGTCGACGGCTTCGAGATGGCCCTGCGCGCGATCGTCGGCCAGCAGGTCTCCGTCCGCTCGGCCCGCACCACCCTCACCCGCCTGCTGGACCACCTCCGTCCGCCCGTCCCCGGCCCCTCCGACACCGGGGAGGGGCCCGGGCCGTGGCTGGCCGGCTTCCCCACCGCGGAGGAGGTGCTCGGGGCGCCGGACGAGGTGTTCGGGATGCCGGCGGGGCGGCGGGCGACCATCCGGGCCCTGGCCGGGGCCGTCGCCGACGGGTCGCTGGACCTGGCGCCCGGCGGGGACCGGGAGGAGACCGTCCGGCGGCTGCTGGCGCTGCCCGGGATCGGCCCCTGGACCGCCGGCTACGTCGCGATGCGCGCCCTCGGCGACCCGGACGTCCTCCTCCCCACCGACCTCGCGGTGCGCCGAGGCGCCGCCGCCCTCGGCCTGCCCGACGCCCCGTTGACCCTCGACGCGTACGCCGACCGCTGGCGCCCCTGGCGCTCGTACGCGGTGATCCGACTCTGGAGAGCAGCATGAGCATGAACGACAGCACCGTCGTCGACACCCCCGCCGGACCGCTCAGCATCGTGGCCGGCCCGGACGGGGCGGTCCGGGCGGCGGGCTTCACCGGCGAACCCGAGCACCTGCTCCCCCTGGTGCACCCGACGCTGCGGGCGCCGCTGCGGCGCCGGGCCGACCTCGGCCCGGTCACCGCCGCCGTCGCGGCCTACCTGGACGGGGAGCTGACCGCGATCGACACCGTGCCGGTGGAGCAGCACACCGGCGGCGTCTTCATGGCGCACGCCTGGCAGGTGCTGCGCGAGGTGAAGCCGGGTGATCCGGTGACCTACACCGGGTTCGCCGGGCTGGCCGGCCGCCCCGCGGCCGTACGGGCCGCCGCGGCGGCCTGCGCCCGCAACGCGGTCGCCCTGTTCGTCCCCTGCCACCGGGTGCTGCGCACCGACGGGACGCTCGGCGGCTACCGCTGGGGGCTGGACGTGAAGAAGTGGCTTCTCGGGCACGAGCGGTCGTGACGGGAAGCTGACAGCGGCGCCGCACCCGTTTGCCGCTACCGTCGGGTAGTGCCTGCGGACGGCGACGGCAACCCGGCTCCCCGGGGGGTCGAGGCCGGCCCGCACCCGCTGCGCAACCTCTGGCGGCTGCGCCACTACCTGCGCCCCCACGCGGCCGAGTTCGGCTGGCTGCTGCTGGCCGGGCTCGCCGCCACCGGGGCGGGCATCGCCGTACCGCTGGTGACGCAGCGGGTGGTGGACGGCCCGGTCGCCCGGCAGGACCCGGCCGGGCTGTTCCGGCTGGCCGGGCTGGCGCTGCTGCTCGGCCTGGTCGAGGCGCTGCTGATCTTCATCCGGCGCTGGGTGCAGTCGTCGTCCTCGATGCGGATCGAGGCGGCGATCCGCGCCGACGTCTACGCCCACCTGCAGCGGCTGCCGGCCAGCTTCCACGACCGGTGGCAGTCCGGCCAGCTCCTGTCCCGGATCACCAGCGACCTGTCGGTGCTGCGCCGGTTCCTCTCCTTCGGCCTGTTCTTCCTGGTCCTCAATCTGGTGACCTACCTGGCCGTGGTGGCGCTGCTGATCCGGCTGCACCCCGCGCTGGGGCTGCTGGTGGCGGCGAGCGCGGTGCCGCTGTTCCTGATCACCCGGCGCTTCGCCCGGCGCTACCACGCCGCCTCCCGCCGGATGCAGGACCAGCAGGGCGACGTGGCCACGCTGGTCGAGGAGACCGCGCAGGGGCTGCGCACGATGAAGGCGTACGGGCGGGGGCGGGAACTGGCCGCCCGGTTCGCGGCCGACGCCCGGGCGCTGCACGACACCGGGGTCGGCAAGGGCCGGCTGCTGGCCCGCACCTCCGCCCTGCTCGACCTGGTGCCGAACCTGACCCTGGGCGTGGTGCTGGTGACCGGCGCGGCGGCCACCGCCGGGGGCGTGCTGACCATCGGTGAGCTGGTCGCGTTCGTCAGCCTCCAGCTGATGCTGATCTGGCCGGTGCAGTCGCTGGGCTGGATCGTCGCCAACGGCCAGGAGGCGGCGACCGCCGCCGACCGGGTGCTGGAGGTGCTGGACAGCCCACCCGCCATCGTGGACGCCCCGGGCGCGGTCGCCCTGCGCCGCGGCGAGGTGCGCGGCGGGCTGCGCTTCGAGCGGGTCTCGTTCCGCTACCCGGGCACCACGACGCCGGTGCTGCGGGAGGTCGACCTGACCGTCGAGCCGGGCGAGACCGTGGCGCTGGTCGGGGCGACCGGCTGCGGCAAGAGCACGCTGCTCTCCCTGGTGCCCCGGCTGCACGACGTGACCGGTGGCCGGATCACCCTGGACGGGCACGACCTGCGCGACCTGCGGCTGTCCTCGCTGCGCCGGCTGGTCGGGGTGGCCTTCGAGGAGCCGACGCTGTTCTCCATGTCGGTGTGGGAGAACCTCACCCTGGGCCGGCCGGAGGCCGGGGAGGACGAGGTCCGGGCCGCCCTCACGCTGGCCCAGGCGGACTTCGCGTACGAGCTGCCGTGGGGGCTGGCCACCCGGGTGGGCGAGCAGGGGCTGTCGCTCTCCGGCGGGCAACGCCAGCGGCTGGCCCTGGCCCGGGCGGTGCTCGGCCGGCCGGCGCTGCTCGTGCTGGACGACCCGCTCTCCGCGCTCGACGTGCACACCGAGGCGCTGGTGGAGGCCGCGTTGAAGCGGGTGCTGTGCAGCACGACCGCACTGCTGGTGGTCCACCGGCCCTCCACGATCGCCCTCGCCGACCGGGTGGCGCTGCTGGAGGGGGGCCGGATCACCGCCGTCGGGCGGCACTCCGAGCTGCTCGCCGACGTGCCGGCGTACCGCGCGGTGCTCTCCGCCGAGCCGGCCCCGGCGCCGCCCGACGGTCGCGGCCTGGTGCGGTCGTGACCGGCGGGGCCGCCCACCCGGGCGGGGCGGACCTCGCCCGGTGGCGCGGCGTCGCCACCGACCCCGACGCCGACCGCAGCCACGCCGAGGACACCACGCCGGAGGCGGTGGCCCGCCTCCGGGCCCGCAGCCGGGTGCTGCTGCGCGACCTGGTGCGCCCGCACCGGCGCCGGCTCGGGCTGGCCGTCGCGCTGCTGCTCGGCCAGAACGCCGCCGCGATGGCCGGGCCGTACCTCGTCATGCTCGGCATCGACCGGGCCATCGCGCCGCTGCGGGCCGGCGAGCCCGGCCCGCTGCTGGCCGTCGCCGCCGCGTTCGCCGCCGCCACCGTCGTCGAGTACGCCGCCCGCCGGGGGTTCCTCACCCTCTCCGCGCGGATCGGCCAGGCCATCCTGCTCGACCTCCGCCAGCGGGTGTACGGCCACTTCCTGCGCCTGTCGGTGGCGTTCCACGAGCGGTACACCTCCGGCCGGATGGTCTCCCGGCTCACCAGCGACCTGGACTCGATCGGGGAACTGGTCGGCGGCGGCATCGACGGCCTGGTGCTGGCGGTGCTGTCGATCCTGTCGGTGGCCGGCATCCTGCTCTGGCTGGACCCGCCGCTGGCCGCGGTGACCCTGCTCGCGTTCCCGTTCCTGTTCTGGCTGTCCCGCTGGTTCGCGCGGGCGTCGGCGGACGCGTGGCGGCGCACCCGGGAGACCGTGGCGCTGGTCATCGTCCACTTCGTGGAGTCGATGCGGGGCATCCGGGCGGTGCAGGCGTTCCGTCGGGAGCCGCGCAACCAGCGGATCTTCGCGGCGGTCAACGACGACTACCGGGTGGCGAGCCGGCACGCGTTCCGGCTGATGGCGACGTACTCGCCGGGGATCAAGGTGATCGGCAACGTGACCGTGGCGGTGGTGCTCTGCTACGGCGGTTGGCGGGTGCTCGGCGGGGCGACCGAGATCGGGGTGCTGGCCGCGTTCCTGCTCTACCTGCGGCGGTTCTTCGAGCCGATGCAGGAGCTGAGCCAGTTCTACAACTCGTTGCAGTCGGCCACGGCGGCCCTGGAGAAACTGGCCGGGGTGCTCGACGAGCGGCCCTCGGTGGCCGAGCCGGCCCGGCCCGTGCCGCTGCCCGCCGGGCCGGGGCGCGGGGCGGTCGCCTTCCGCGCGGTCACCTTCGGCTACCGGCCGGACGCGCCCATCCTCGCCGGGCTCGACCTCGCCGTCCCGGCCGGGCAGACCGTGGCGCTGATCGGGCCGACCGGCGCCGGCAAGTCGACCGTCGCCAAGCTGCTCGCCCGGTTCCACGACCCGCTCGCCGGCACGGTCAGCCTGGACGGCGTCGACCTGCGCGAGGTCGCCGACGCGGAGCTGCGCCGCGCGGTGGTGCTGGTGACCCAGGAGACCCACCTCTTCGGCGGGACGGTCGCGGAGAACATCCGGTTCGGCCGTCCCGGCGCCGACGACGCCGCCGTGGAGGCCGCCGCCCGGGCGATCGGCGCGCACGACTTCATCGCGGCCCTCCCCGAGGGGTACGCCACGCAGGTCCACCGGCGCGGCGGCCGGCTCTCCGCCGGGCAGCGGCAGCTCGTCGCGTTCGCCCGGGCGTTCCTGGCCGACCCGGCGGTGCTGGTCCTGGACGAGGCGACCTCCTCGCTGGACGTGCCGACCGAGCGGCTGGTGCAGCGCGCCCTCGGCACCGTCCTGCGCGACCGCACCGCCCTGGTGATCGCGCACCGGCTCTCCACGGTGGAGACGGCCGACCGGGTGCTGGTGCTCGACGGCGGCCGGATCGTCGAGGACGGCCCGCCCGGCCGGCTCGCCGCCGCCGGCGGCCGTTACGCCGCCCTGCACCGGCAGTGGCGCGACTCGCTGGTGTGAGCCACGGTCCGTGGCGTCGCCCCGCCGCACGCGGCCGGCGGGTCCCACGAAGATCACCTGTGCCACTAGACTCACCGCGCCGAGCGGCGCGTCCACCAGGTGGTCGTCCCGACGGCGGCGACGGGGGAGGTTGCGAGTGCGGTTCGGACGACGGGTGATGGTGGCCGGGGTGGTCGTCGCCTGCGCGCTGGGGGCGGCGGCGGTCGCCGGGATGCCGTTCGGCGACGCCGGCCGGACGCCGGCCACGCCCGCCGCGCAGGAATCCCCGGCGTCGCCGGGCGACGACGCCGCCCCGACGGGCGCGCCGGCCCGCGCCGACAGCGGACTCGGCAACCGCCCCGGAGGCGGGGCCACGCCGGGCGCGGCGGCGTCCCTCCGGGCCCGACCGGCCGCCGAGGTCGCCGCCGACAGCCCCGCCTCGGTCTCCTACCTGCGCGACCGCTACCGGGTCGACGCCGGCGAGGCGGCCCGGCGGCTCGCCCTCCAGGAGCTGTCCGCGCCGCTGGCCGCCCGGCTCGCCACGGAGTTCCCCGCCGCGTACGGCGGGATGTGGCTGGACCAGACCGCCGGCGGCGTGCTGACCGTCGCCGCCACCGGCGTCGAACCGGTCCGGGCGGCGCTGACCGGCATGCCGGACGCGGCGCACGTCCGGGTGGTGCCGGTGCGCCACCCGCTGCGGCAGCTCACCGAGGCGGCGACCCGGCTGGCCACCGCGCTCGACGCCACGGCCGGCGCCGACGTGGTGGTGGACGAGCGGGCCAACGAGGTCGTCGTGCTGACCGGCGACCGGATCGCCGCCGACGATCCCCGGCTGGCCGACGCGCTGCGCGCCGCCGGGGTGCCGGCCCGCGCGCAGGCCCGGGTCGCCGACACCGTGGTGCAGAAGGCCTGCGACCCGCGCGACTGCGCGCAGGCGCCGATGCGCGGCGGCATCCGGCTGGACGTGCCGCGCGACGACGGCACCGTGGGCGGCTGCACGACGGGCTTCAACGTGCTCGTCGGGCTGCGCGACCCGTACGTGCTGACGGCGGGGCACTGCGTCGTCGGGGGGCGGCACCAACTGGTGGACCGCACCTGGCACAGGTTCCTCGGCCCGAAGGTGCCGATGACGGTCGAGTCGTCGAGGTCGGGGCTGGCCGAGAACGCCTACCCGTACGACTACGCGATCATGCCGTACCAGTCGGGCGCGATCGGGCGGTGGGCGTACCCGGCGGGGGCGACGCAGGTGCCCAGCCTGGTCAACTACTGGTGCGTGCCGGACAGCACCGGGTGCGCCACCCGGGGCAGCCGCGACGTGGCGATCACCGGGCACGTGCCGTGGAGCGCCATCCAGCCCGGCTGGGTGGTCTGCGCCACCGGGGCGGCGTACACGCCGAAGGCCGGCGAGCAGTACGTCGACTCGGGCGCCGGGGCCGGCTACGTGCCCGGCACCCGCTGCGGGGAGATCATCGGCAAGACCAGTGGCGGCATCGACGTGCGCATCTGCGCCCGCCCGGGCGACAGCGGCGGCCCGCTCTTCACCGAGGCCGACGGCAAGGCGCTGGGCATCCTGTCGCACGGCGACCCGGGGCAGGGCGCGTGCACCAACCCGAACGAGCGCAACTCGTACGCCCCGGTCTCCACGATCCTCGACCGGGCGAACGCCCGCACCTACGGGGGCCTGCGGATCCGGCTGGCCACCAAGGGCCCGCTGAGCGGCCCGGCTCCCCGCTGACCCGGCCGGCGGCCCGTCGACCGGGTCGCCGGCACCGGGCCGCTCGACCGTCGCGCCGACGGCTCACCAGCGGTCGACGTGCAGGACCTCGTCCAGGGGCCGCCGCCGTGCCGGCCGGAAGCCCTCCCCGGTGTGGAACGCGGTGGGGATCAACGCGGCCTGGCGCACGGTCGCGGGCAGCCCGAGCAGCTCGGCGACCTCCGCCTCGTACGCCAGGTGCAGCGTGGTCCAGGCGGTGCCGAGGCCGCGCGCCCGGGCGGCGAGCATGTAGCTCCACGCGGCCGGCAGCACCGACCCCCAGAGCCCCGCCTGGTTGCCGGCCGGCAGCTCGCCGGAGTCCACCTCGATGCACGGGACGAGCAGCACCGGCACCTGCCCCATCCGGTCGGCGAGCCAGGCCACGCTCTCCCCCACCCGGCGCTGCACCTCGGCCCGCTCCGGGTCGTCGGCGAAGAGCCGGGCGGCCGAGCGCTCCGAGGCGAGGTAGCCGTGCGCCGCGCGCTGGTAGATCCGGCCGATCAGGTCCCGCTTCGCCGGGTCGGTCACCACGATCCACTGCCAGCCCTGCCGGTTCGACCCGGACGGCGCCTGGAGGGCGATCTCCAGGCACTCGCGGACCAGTTCCATCGGCACGGGTCGGGTGAGGTCCAGCCGCCTGCGGACCGAGCGGGTGGTGGTGAGCAGCTCGTCGGGGCTCAGCGGGAGTGTCGGCACGACATCCATCGTGGCACGCCGGTTAACCCGTGGTCCGGCCGTTGGCCGGTGCCTACCATCGACGGATGACCGATACGGCGAGGACGGCCCGCGCCGGCGTCCCCGAGCGTCCGACCCTGGACGGGCTCGAGGAGACCTGGGCGCGCCGCTGGCAGGAGGAAGGCACGTACGCGTTCGACCGCTCGAAGGAGCGGGCCGACGTGTACGCGATCGACACCCCGCCGCCGACCGTATCCGGCGAGCTGCACATGGGCCACGTCTTCTCGTACACGCACACCGACATCGTGGCCCGGTTCCAGCGGATGCGCGGGCGGGCGGTGTTCTACCCGATGGGCTGGGACGACAACGGCCTGCCGACCGAGCGTCGGGTGCAGAACGTCCACGGCGTGCGCTGCGACCCGACGCTGCCGTACGACCCGTCGTGGATGCCGCCGGCCGCCCCCGTCGACGACGCCGCCCGCCGGGACCCGACGCCGGTCTCCCGGCGCAACTTCATCGAGCTGTGCGAGCGGCTGACGGTCGCCGACGAGCAGGTCTTCGAGGCGCTGTGGCGGCGGCTCGGGCTCTCCGTGGACTGGACGCTGACATACACGACGATCGGGCGGGTGGCCCGGGCGACCTCGCAGCGGGCGTTCCTGCGCAACCTGGCCCGGGGCGAGGCGTACCAGGCGGAGGCCCCGACGCTGTGGGACGTCGGGCTCGCCACCGCCGTCGCCCAGGCGGAGCTGGAGGACCGGGAGCGGCCCGGGGCGTACCACCGGCTGCGGTTCGCCGGGCCGGCCGGGCGCGAGGTGCTGATCGACACCACCCGGCCGGAGCTGCTGCCGGCCTGCGTGGCGCTGGTCTGCCACCCCGACGACGAGCGGTACGCGGACCTGGTCGGCGGCACCGCGCGTACGCCGGTGTTCGGGGTCGAGGTGCCGGTGCGGGCGCACCCGCTGGCGGACCCGGCCAAGGGCACCGGCATCGCGATGGTCTGCACCTTCGGCGATCTGACCGACGTGACCTGGTGGCGGGAGCTGCGGCTGGACACCCGGGTGGTGATCGGCCGGGACGGCCGGCTGCTGCCGGAGGCGCCCGCCGGGGTGCCGACGCAGCCCTACGCGGCGCTGGCCGGGCAGACCGTCAACGGTGCCCGGCGGACGCTGGTGCAGATGCTCGCCGACGCCGGCGACCTGGTCGGCGAGCCGCGCCCGATCACCCACCCGGTGAAGTTCTACGAGCGCGGCGACCGGCCGCTGGAGATCGTCTCGACCCGGCAGTGGTATCTGCGCAACGGCGGCCGGGACGTCGCCCTGCGCGAGGAACTGCTGGCCCGGGGCGGGGAGCTGCGCTGGGTGCCGGAGCACATGCGGCACCGCTACGAGCACTGGGTGGGCGGCCTGACCGGTGACTGGCTGGTCAGCCGGCAGCGCTTCTTCGGCGTGCCGGTGCCGGTGTGGTACCGGCTCGACGACGCTGGCGAGCCGGACTACACGCACCCTCTCACGCCGGACGAGTCCGCGCTGCCGGTCGACCCGTCCAGCGACGCCCCGCCCGGGTTCGAGGAGTCCCGGCGTGGCCGGCCGGGTGGCTTCGTCGGCGACCCGGACGTGCTCGACACCTGGGCCACCTCGTCGCTGACCCCGCAGATCGTGGGCGGCTGGGAGACCGACCCGGACCTGTTCGCGCGGGTCTTCCCGATGGACCTGCGCCCGCAGGGGCAGGAGATCATCCGTACCTGGCTCTTCTCCACCGTGGTCCGCTCGCACCTGGAGCACGGGGTGCTGCCCTGGCGGGACACGGTGCTCTCCGGCTGGATCCTGGACCCGGACCGCAAGAAGATGTCCAAGTCCAAGGGCAACGTGGTCACCCCGATGGCGTTGCTGGAGCAGCACGGCTCCGACGCGGTGCGGTACTGGGCGGCGAACGGCAAGCCGGGCATGGACCTCGCCTTCGACCCGGCCCAGATCAAGGTCGGCCGGCGGCTGGCCACCAAGCTGCTCAACGCGTCGAGGTTCGCCCTCGGGCTGGGCGCCGCCGACGCGTTGCGCGCCCCGGCGACCGAGCCGCTGGACCGCGCCATGCTCGCCGAACTGTCCGGCGTGGTCGCCGCCGCGACCGCCGCGCTGGAGGCGTACGACCACACGGCGGCGTTGCAGGCGGCCGAGTCGTTCTTCTGGCGGTTCTGCGACGACTACATCGAGCTGGTGAAGGAGCGCGCCTACGGCTCCGGGCCGGGGGCGGACTCGGCCCGGGCGGCGCTGGCCACCACGCTCTCGGTGCAGTTGCGGCTGTTCGCCCCGGTGCTGCCGTACGCGACCGAGGAGGTCTGGTCCTGGTGGCGCTACGGCTCGGTGCACCGCGCGCCCTGGCCGACCACGTACGAGGTGGGCCGGGCGATCGAGGGCACCGGCGAGCCGGAGCTGCTGCGGCTGGCCGGGGACGCGCTCAGCCAGGTGCGCCGGGCCAAGTCGGAGCGGAAACTGTCGATGCGGGCGGAGGTGCCGCTGGCCGAGGCGCTCGGCCCGGCGGCCCTGCTGGACCAGCTCACCACGGTCGCCGACGACCTCCGCGCCGCCGGCCGGATCACGAAACTGGACCTGCTCCCCGATCGCACCACCGAGCTGGTGATCGCCTGCGCCTTCTGAGCGCGGCCCCGCCGCGCCCCGACGGGGCGCGGCGGGGGGTCACCAGCCGCGCAGCAGGCGCAGGCCGAGCAGGAAGGCGGCGACGGCGGGGCCGACCAGCAGGGTGATCGCCTGGAGCCGGTACGGCATCCGGTGCCGGGTCAGCTCGACGGCGTTTCCCAGCACGATCACCCCGGCCAGCATCAGGAACGCGCCCCACATGGGGGCGGTCCCCACGTCGACCAGGCCGGCGCGGGTCAGTTGCAGCGTCCCGCCGAGCAGCAGGGCGCCGGCCAGCGCCAGCAGGGCGACCGCCCGGTGCAGCCCCCGGGCCAGCGGGTGGACCGGCCGCCAGTGGTAGGTGCCGGCGACCGCCAGGCACGGCAGGATGACCATCAGCGGCCAGCCCCTGCCGAACGCCCCGAACATCAGCAGCGCCCCGACCGCGAACACCAGCGCGCCGAGACAGGCGACCACGTAGCCGGCGAAGGCACGCCCGCCGCCCCGGGCCAGCAGCGGCCCGCCGACGGCGGCGATCAGTGCCCCGGGGATCAGCACGAACCCCGCCCACCAGTGGAAGTGCCCGCTGGCCTGGGCGGCCGTGGTGGTCGCCGCCGCCGCGAGCCCGGCGACCGCCAGGCTGACCAGCCGGTGCCGGCCGGCACCGGGGTAGGAATCGCGCGACATGACCAGACCCGCTTCCGCACTCACTTCCACAGCCTCGCCCGGCGGCGCGGCCCGGTCCATCCGGCCAGCCCTACCATCGGGGGTCGGGCCGCCCGGACGGCCGTCACGCGGAGGGTCAGCTCGTCTCGCCGGCCACGCTGAACGAGCGGAGCCGGTCGATCGCCAGCACGGTGAAGCCAACGCTGATCAGCGCGGTCATCACCGCCACCACGGGCACCGAGACGCTGGCCTCCAGCAGCCCGGTGGGGGCCAGCCGGTCGGCGAGGGCGATCACGTACTGCTGGATGGAGAGCACCTGGGTGCCGGTGACGACGTTGCCGAGCAGCCCCTCCCAGATGAGCACGTAGACCAGGCCGAGCAGCACGGGCCGCCGGGTGAGCAGGCTCAGCGCCAGGAACAGCGCCGAGTACGCCAGCGCACCGACCGCCGCCGCGGCGGCGAGCGCCAGGCCGAGGCGTACCGAGTGGGCGAGCACGCCCGCGACGTAGAGCGGCACGGCGACGGTGACCGCCGTGACGCCGGTGGCCACCGCCAGCTTCGGCAGCACGATCTGCCAGCGCGGCAGCGGCTTGGTCAGGATGTGCACGACCGTGCCGTCGTCGATCTCGGCCCCCAGCACGCCGGTGCCGACGATCAACGCGACCACCGGCAGCACCACGGCCAGGCCGAGGCCGACCAGCACCGGCGGGCCCCACTCGCCCGGGTCCACCCCGAGCGAGCGGGAGAGCACGGCGAGCAGCACCAGCACCGCCGGGAGCGGCACCAGCAGGAGGAACCGGCGACGCCCGAACAGCCCCCGCGCGGTGATCCAGGAAACGGTAGACATGCTCAGGCCTCCACCAGGTAGGAGAAGACGCTCTCCAGGGACTCGTCCTCGGGCACCAGTTGCCGGACCCGGATGCCCTTGGTCAGGGCGATCTTCGGCAGCGCGCGGGTGAACGCGCCGTAGTCGCCGGCCCGCACGGTCAGCCCCGCGCGGCCCAGCTCCACCCCGGTCACCGACGCCTCCGCCATCAGCGCCACGGCGAGCGCCCGATCGTCGGTGGAGTGGACGGCGAAGACGTGCGGCCGGTTGGTCATCAGCCGGCGGATGGTGCGGAAGTCGCCGGAGGCGGCGAGCCGGCCGGCGACCATCACCTGGACGGTGCCGGAGACCTGCTCGACCTCCTCCAGGATGTGCGAGCTGAACAGGATCGTCCGGCCGGCGTCGCCGAGGCGGTGCAGCAGCTCCATCATGTGCAGCCGCTGACGCGGGTCCATCCCGTTGAACGGCTCGTCCAGCAGCAGCACCTGCGGCTCGTGCACGAGCGCGGCGGCCACCCGGGCGCGCTGCCGCATGCCCTTGGAGTACGTGCCGATCCGGCGGTCCTGCGCCGCCTCCATCTCCACCAGGGCGATCGCCCGGCGGGCCGCCGCCGCCGGGTCCGGCAGCCGGTGCAGCTTCGCGCTGGCCAGCACGAACTCGTACGCGGTGAGGAACGTGTGCACCGCCTCCCGCTCGCTCACCAGGCCCAGCCGGCGGTAGACCTCCGGGTTGCGCCAGGTGGGCCGGCCGTCCAGGGTCACCGCGCCGCGCGACGGGGCCAGGAAGCCGGCCATCATGTGCAGCAGGGTGGTCTTGCCCGCGCCGTTCGGGCCGAGCAGCCCGGTGACGCCGGGGCCGAGGGTCATGCTGACGTCGTTGACCGCCACCACGTTGCCGTACCAGCGGGAGACCCCGGCGAGGTCCAGGGTGCTGGCGGCGGCGGTCGCGGCCCCCGCCGCGGGGTCGGCGCTCGTCGTGGTCATCGGGCGGCCACCTTCCGGTATCGCAGCAGCAGCAGGGCGACGCAGCCGGCCACCAGCAGCACGGCGGCGGCCGCGTAGACCGGGCCGAAGTCGCCGATCATGAGCCCCTCCTGTCCCTTGGGAAGCAGGTCGCCGAGGGTCCAGTCGCCGACGCCCCGCACCAGCGTGGACGGCGAGGCGAGGAAGGCCAGCTCGTTGACCGTCCGGGACGGCATGATCGACAGGGTGCCGACGACCGGGGTGGTCATCAGGAACACCGCCACGATCCCGCCGGCCGCGAACGCCCGCTTGCCGGTCAGCGACGCGACCAGCAGGCCGACCGAGGCGAAGACCACCGCCCAGAGCCCGGCGTAGAGCAGTCCCGGCAGCAGGTCGAGCAGCTCGTTCCAGACTCCGCGCATGCCGTCGTCGGTGGTGAAGGCGGCGCCCAGGAACATCACCAGCTGCGGGCCGCCGAGCAGCAGCCAGAGCGCGGTCACCAGCGCCAGCAGCTTGGCCAGCGGGTAGTCCGACCGGGGCAGCGGCCGGGAGAAGTAGAGGGGCAGCACCCCGCTGCGCAGGTCCCGGGAGACCAGCTCGGGGGCGACCACCGCGACGAAGAAGATGACCAGCCAGCTCATGTTGTCGGCGAACTGGGCGTACGTCATCACCGCCTCGCCGATCTGGCTGCGCACCGCGGTGAGGCCCGCGGCCACCACGGTGACGATGCCGACCACCAGCCAGGGGAAGATCTTGGCCTTGGCGCTGCGCCCGAACCCGAACGCCGTACGCAGCCCGTGCAGGTAGAGCGCGCCGAAGACCTGCCGACGCCCCAGGCGGGGGCCGGTGTAGCGCTGGTATCCGATGTCGTGGATGACACCGGTGGGCTCAGGCATGGCTGGGCTCCCTCGTGGCGAAGAGCTCGGCGACCCGGTGCCGGCGCTGGTCCAGCCGGTGCAGCGGCAGGTCCAGCTCGGCGACCGCGCCGAGGATGAGGTCGTAGGTGGCGTCGTCGGCGAGTTCGACGAGCAGCAGCCGCCCGTCCCGGCGTACCGGCAGGCGCAGAGCGGCGAGCCGGGCGGCCAGCTCCTCGGTGCCCTCGCTGACCTCGACGGCGAGCACGTCGGTGGCCGACGTCATGGCGGAGATGTGGTCGGCCCGCAGCAGCCGCCCGCCGTCGATGGCGACCAGCGTGTCGCAGATCCGCTCCACCTCGCCGAGCAGGTGCGAGCAGACCAGCACGGAGATGCCGAACTCGGTGCCGATCCGGTGCACCAGGGCCAGCATGGCGTCCCGGCCGGCCGGGTCGAGGCCGTTGGTCGGCTCGTCGAGCAGCAGCAGGTCGGGGTCGTGCACCAGGGCCTGGGCGAGCTTCACCCGCTGCTTCATGCCCGTGGAGTAGCCGCCGACCGGGCGGTAGCGCTCCTCGTAGAGCCCGACGTGCCGCAGCGCCTCGGAGGCCCGCTCGCGGGCGACCGTACGCGGCAGCCCGCTGATCCGACCGAGGTGGGTGACCAGCTCGGCGGCCGAGAGGTCCGGCGGCAGGGCGTCGTGCTCGGGCATGTAGCCGACCCGGGCGCGGACCCCGGCGGAGTCGGTGGTCGGGTCGAGCCCGAGTACCCGGACCCGCCCGCTGGTCGGGGCGAGGAGGCCGAGCAGGATCTTGATCAGCGTGGACTTGCCGGCGCCGTTCGCGCCGACCAGTCCGATGATCCCCGGCTCGACCGCGACGGTCAGGTCGGCCAGCGCGGTGACCCCACCCCCGTACGTCTTGGTCAGCGACTCGGTCGCGATCAGTGTCACGACGTCCAGCGTAGGAGGCCGACGCCCCTGCTGGGAGCGGCACGCCCCCGGCGCTCCCCTGATCCTTGCCGCCCACGCCCCCTAGGGTCCGCGCCCCACACCGGGGAACCTCCGCGGAAATCTCCGCGCAACCAGGACGGCGGGAAAGGCGTCCACTCTAGAGCGGTGCACGCTGCCCGGGGTGGACCGGAATCCACCGGGGCCGACCGACACACGGGAGAGAGCATGATCGGCGGTACGGGGTCGCCCAAGGTGAGCGTGGTGGTGCCCACGCACGACAGCGGGCCGCACATCGAGAAGCTGGTGGCCTCGCTGCTGCGCCAGTCACTGCCTCCGGCGGAGTTCGAGGCGGTCTTCGTCGACGACGGCTCGACCGACGGCACCCCCGCCCGGCTGGCGGAACTCGCCGCCGCGCACCCGCACTTCCGGGTGCTGCGGATCGAGAACTCGGGCTGGCCGTCCCGGCCGCGCAACCTCGGTGTGGCGCAGGCCCGGGGCGAGTACGTGCTGTTCGCCGACGACGACGACTGGCTCGGCGACGAGGCGCTCGAACGGCTGCACGACTGCGCGCGGACGCACGACGCCGACGTGGTGGTCGGCCGGATGGCCGGGCACGGGCGCGGCGTGCCGCGCGAGCTGTTCCGGCGGAACCGGTTCGACGCCACGCTGGCCAACTCGCCGCTGATCGACAGTCTCACCTGCCACAAGATGTTCCGTCGCGCCTTCCTCGACGAGCACGGGCTGCGGTTCCCGGAGGGGTCGCCGCGGCGCCTGGAGGACCACCGGATGGTGGTCCGGTCGTACTTCCTGTCGCGGCGGACGTGCGTGCTGTCGGACTACACCTGCTACCACCACACCCGGCGCGGCGACGCCGGGAACGTCACGGCGACCCGGCTGGACCCGGCGGAGTACTACGCCAGCCTGCGGGAGGCGCTCGACATCGTCGACGCGCACACCGAGCCGGGGCCGCTGCGCGACCGGCTGCACCGGCGCTGGCTGCGCAACGAGATGCTCAACCGGGTACGCGGCCGGCGGATGCTCGACGCCCCCGAGGAGTGGCTCGCGCAGGTCGTCCGGGAGATCCAGGGGGTGATCCGGGAGCGCTTCGCGCCCGGGGTCGCCGCCGGCCTGCCCCCGCTGCAACGGGTGCTGGCGCACCTCGCCGAGCAGGGCCGGGTCGCGGACCTGCGCCGGCTGGCCGAGTGGGAGACGGGCGTCCGCGCCGCCGGCACCGTCGACCGCCACGAGGTGGCCGGTACGGCGCTGACGGTCACCGTCTCCGCCCGGCTGGAATCCGCCGGCCGCCCCGTCACCTTCGCCGCGGACGGCGACCGGGACCTGCTGGTGCTGCCCGTCGACGGCCTCGACCCGGTGCTGCGGGACATGACGGCCGCGCTGGGCCGGAGCAGGCTGGACGTCGTCGCCCGACGCCGGGAGACGAGCGAGGAGGTCCTCCTGCCGGTCACCTCCGACACCCGCTGGGTGCCCGGCCCCGCCGGCGAGCGGCACCTCGTGCACCGTGCCGTCGCCACGGTCGACGGCGCCGCCCTCGACGTGGGCACCTGGTCGCTGAAGGCCCGGGTCACCTGCGCCGGGTGGACCGAGGACACCCGGCTGCCGCTGGTGCTGCGTCCGGCCGGCGACGGCGCCGCCCCGGCGGTGGAGGACGAACGGGCGCTCTGGACCCGGTTGCGCCGGGCCGTCCGGCGCCGGATCGGACGGCGCTGACCGGAACGCCGGCGGCGACCCGCCCACCGCCGAGAGCCTCCGGCCGGGCCGCCGGGCGCGGCGCGGCGTGGAGTGGCGCTCTCGACCGATCGCCGACAGGCTGAGAAACTGTGTGCCGGTCAGCGGGTTGGGGGATGGATGAGCAACGGCTGGGTGGTGCCCGACGAGGTGCTCCGGGACGCGCCGGCGTACACGCCGCGCCCCGGCGAGCTCGCCGACCTGGAGCTGCTGCTGACCGGGGCGTACGCCCCGCTGACCGGCTTCATGACCCGCGCCGACCTGGTCTCGGTGAGCCGCCGGGGCCGGCTCGCCGACGGCGCCCCGTGGCCGGTGCCGGTGACGCTCCAGGTGCCCGCGGCGCTCGCCCAGGGCCTGGACCCGCGCGACGAGGCGCGCCGCACCCTGGTGCTGACCGACGGCGAGGGCGCGCCGGTCGCGGCGCTGGAGGTCGCCGACGCCTGGCAGGTCCGCGACGGGGTGGCGGGCGTCGGGGGCACGGTCCGCCGGCTCGGCGACGGCGGCCACGGCCCGTTCCAGCGGCTGCGCCGCACCCCCGAGGAGGTACGCGCGCTGCTGCCGCCCGGCCGGGTGCTCGGGGTGGTCGCCGACCGCCCGCTGCACCGGCCGCAGCTCGCCCAGATCGCCCACGCCGCCCGCACCCTCGGCGCCCACCTGCTGGTGATGATCCCCGTCGGCGAGGACGGCGTCGGTGGGCTGCCCCCGGAGGCGCTGGTGCGTGGCATCTTCGCCGCCCGGGACCGGATGCCGCCGGCCACGCTGGTCGCCGTGCCGCTCAGCCGGCGCCGCGACGAGATCAGCGACGCCCTGCTGCGGGCCCGGGTGTCGGCGGCGTACGGGGTGACGCACCTGCTCTCCACCGGTGAGATGCTCTCGGGCGCGGGCCTGCGGGTGCTGGTGCCGCGCGAGCTGGCCTACGACAACCGCGACGGGCAGTGGCGCTGGCGGGAGGACATCCCGCCGCGCAACCGGCGCCTGGCCCTGACGCAGGCGGAGATCGACGACCTGCTGGACCGGGGCTTCCCGCTGCCCGAGTGGCACACCCCGCCGGCGGTGGCGAGGGAGCTGGCCCGGGCCCGTCCGCCCCGGCGGCACCGGGGCCTGGTGGTCTTCCTGACGGGGCTCTCCGGCTCCGGCAAGTCGACGATCGCGCGCGGCCTCGCCGACGCGCTGCGCGAGCAGGGCGACCGGACGATCACGCTGCTCGACGGCGACGTGGTGCGCCGGGAGCTCTCCGCCGGCCTGGGCTTCGGCAAGGCCGACCGCGACCTCAACGTGCGGCGGATCGGCTGGGTGGCCGCCGAGATCGCCCGGCACCGCGGCGTCGGCATCTGCTGCCCGATCGCCCCGTACGCCCAGGCGCGCGCGACCGCCCGGGAGATGGCCCTGGCCGCCGGGGCCGGTTTCCTGCTGGTGCACGTCGCGACCCCGCTGGAGGTCTGCGAGCAGCGCGACCGCAAGGGCCTGTACGCCCGGGCCCGGGCGGGCCTGCTCACCGGGATGACCGGCATCGACGACCCCTACGAGGAGCCGACCGACGCGGACCTGGTCGTCGACACCAGCGACCTGACGGTCGACGAGGCGGTCCAGGCCGTCCTGCACCACCTGACCGAGACCGGCTGGGTCGAGCCCAAGCTCCAGTCCATCTGATCCGCCCCTGTCTCCTTCCGCGGGTCGCCCCTCCGCGCTAGTGTTCGTCTTTGTTCGAACACGTTCGACCGCGTGAGAGCGCGGGGGCACGGAGGTGCGACGGATGCTGGCTCAGCAGCGCCAGGCGGCCATCCTGGACCGGGTGCGCGCCACCGGCGGGGTGCGGGTCACCGACCTGGCCGTCGAGTTCGGCGTCTCCGACATGACCATCCGGCGCGACCTGGAGACGCTGCACGAGCGTGGCCTGCTGGCCAAGGTGCACGGCGGCGCCACGGTCGCCGGCCCCGGCTCGACCGACGAGCCGGGGTTCCGGGCCAAGTCGGTGCGGCAGTTGGCGGAGAAGGCGGCCATCGCGGCGCGGGCCGCGGAACTGGTCCGGCCGGGCGCGGCGATCGCCCTGTCAGCCGGCACCACCACCGCCGAGCTGGCCCGCCGGCTGGTCGACGTGCCGGGCCTGACCGTGGTCACCAACTCGCTGCCGGTGGCCGAGATCCTGCACGTCGGGGGCCGCCCGGACCAGACCGTGGTGCTCACCGGCGGGGTGCGTACGCCGTCCGACGCCCTGGTCGGGCCGCTGGCCGTCGGCGCGATCCGGTCGCTGCACCTGGACCTGCTCTTCCTCGGCGTGCACGGGATCAGCGAGCGGGCCG
The DNA here is from genome assembly GCF_040295705.1 of Micromonospora sp. NPDC002717. NCBI lineage: Bacteria > Bacillati > Actinomycetota > Actinomycetes > Micromonosporales > Micromonosporaceae > Micromonospora > Micromonospora sp. NPDC002717. The sequence goes on from NZ_JBEOVW010000003.1 coordinate 264,085, forward strand.
GGTTCACCACGCCCAACCTGATGGAGGCGGAGACCGACCGGGCGTTGGTGGCCGCCGCCGACCGGCTGGTGGTGCTCGCCGACCACACCAAGTGGGGCACGGTCGGCATCTCCGCCATCGTCGAGCTCTCCGCCGCCCACGTGCTGGTCACCGACGACCGGTTGCCTCCCGAGGCGCGGCGCTCGCTCGACGACCGGGTGGGCCAACTGGTGGTCGTGCCGGCGGCGGACGGGGCGCGGGCGGCCACGCCGACGGCGACGGGGGCGGCGCGATGAAGCGCACCGCGATCGAGCTGGCCGACGGCCGCGAACTGATCTACTTCGACGAGCGGGACGACGCCGTCCGCGACCAGCCGGACCGGCGCGAGCTTCCCCCGCTGCCGCCCGCGTCGCAGCTGCGCCACGACCCGCTGACCGACGAGTGGGTGGCGGTCGCCGTGCACCGGCAGACCCGCACCTTCCTCCCGCCGGCCGACCAGTGCCCGCTCTGCCCCACCACCGCCGACCGGCTCAGCGAGATCCCCGCCCCCGACTACGACGTCGCCGTCTTCGAGAACCGGTTCCCCTCGCTGAGCGGCCGGGTGGCCGACGAGCCGGCCGAGATCACGCCGTTCACCCCGGTCCGGCCCGGCCGGGGCCGTTGCGAGGTGGTCTGCTTCACCGACGACCACAATGCCTCCTTCGCCGGCCTGCCGCCGCGCCGGGTGCGTACCGTGCTGGACGCGCTCGCCGACCGGACCGCCGCGCTGAGCGAGCTGCCCGGCGTGGAGCAGGTCTTCCCGTTCGAGAACCGGGGCGTGGAGATCGGGGTGACGCTGCACCACCCGCACGGTCAGGTCTACGCGTACCCCTTCGTGACGCCGCGCACCCGGGCGATGCTGGCCGCCGCCCGCCGGCACGCCGACCGCACCGGCGGACGCAACCTCTACGCCGACGTGCTCGCCGCCGAACGGGCCGCGGGCGACCGGGTGGTCGCCGCCAACGAACACTGGACCGCGTACGTTCCGGCCGCCGCGCGCTGGCCGTTCGAGGTGCACGTGGCCCCGCACCGGCCGGTGCCGGACATCCCGGCGCTCGACGACGCCGAGCGGGACGCCTTCGGGCCGCTCTACCTGGACGTCCTGCGCCGCTTCGACGGGCTGTTCGACCTGCCGATGCCCTACATCGCCGCCTGGCACCAGGCCCCGGTACGCGCCGACCGCGAGCTGGGCCACCTGCACCTGCAACTGTTCAGCATCCGGCGGGCCCGGGGCAAGCTGAAGTACCTGGCCGGCTCGGAGTCCGGCATGGGCGTCTTCATCAACGACATCGCCCCGGAACGTGCCGCCGAACTGCTCCGTGCCGGATGAGGCAAGGGCACCCCGGTTGACGCCCACGGGAGGCCCTTCACCACCTCTGGCGGCACCATCGGCCGACAGCCGGAGGCCGGCCGGCGGAGGTGGCAGACAGGGCGCGGGGGGCCCGGGACAGGGCCCCCCGCAGGGAAGGGACGGCTGGCTGTGCGCGACAGCCGGGAAGGCTGGCTGATCGGCACGCTTGCCGCGAGGCGACCGCGGTCAACCTTCCTGGACGCGACTGGCATCTCGTCCACCCTGGTCAACGAGGCGCGCCGGACGGAGTGACGCGCTCCGCGTGTCAGCCCGCAACACGCCGCGCGGGCCACGAAACTCGCCCGGGGCGGAGACGACGGAGCCCGCCGGCGGGGCCGGCGGGCTCGGTCGGTGTGGCGGAGGAGATCAGGCGGAGAGCTTGCGCGCCAGGTTCTCGTCCAGGGCGTTCATGAACTCGTCGGTGGTCAGCCACGGGGCGTCCCGCGAGATGAGCAGCGCGAGGTCCTTGGTCATCTGGCCGCCCTCGACGGTGTCGATGATGACCTGCTCCAGGGTGTTGGCGAACTCGGTGACCGCCGGGGTGCCGTCCAGCTTGCCCCGGTGGGCCAGGCCCCGGGTCCAGGCGTAGATGGAGGCGATCGGGTTGGTCGAGGTCTTCTCGCCCTTCTGGTACTGCCGGTAGTGCCGGGTGACGGTGCCGTGCGCGGCCTCGGCCTCGACCGTACGGCCGTCCGGGGTCATCAGCACCGACGTCATCAGGCCCAGCGAGCCGAAGCCCTGCGCGACGGTGTCGGACTGCACGTCACCGTCGTAGTTCTTGCAGGCCCAGACGAAGCCGCCCTCCCACTTCAGCGCGGCGGCGACCATGTCGTCGATCAGCCGGTGCTCGTAGCTGATGCCGGCGGCCTCGAACTCGGCCTTGAACTCGTTCTCGAACACCTCGGCGAAGATGTCCTTGAACCGGCCGTCGTACGCCTTGAGGATGGTGTTCTTCGTCGACAGGTAGACCGGGTAGCCGCGGTCCAGGCCGTAGCGCATCGAGGCGCGGGCGAAGTCCCGGATCGACTCGTCGAAGTTGTACATGCCCATGGCGACGCCGCCGCCGGGGAAGTTGGCGACCTCCATCTCCACCGGCGCGGAGCCGTCGGTCGGGGTGTAGGTGATGGTCACCGTGCCCGGGCCGGGGACGACGAAGTCGGTGGCCTTGTACTGGTCGCCGTGGGCGTGCCGGCCGATGATGATCGGCTTGGTCCAGCCGGGGACCAGCCGCGGCACGTTGGACATGATGATCGGCTCGCGGAAGACGACGCCGCCGAGGATGTTGCGGATGGTGCCGTTCGGCGACCGCCACATCTTCTTCAGGCCGAACTCCTCGACCCGGGCCTCGTCGGGGGTGATGGTCGCGCACTTGACGCCGACGCCGTGCTGCTTGATGGCGTTGGCGGCGTCCACGGTGACCTGGTCGTCGGTCTCGTCGCGGTACTGAATCGACAGGTCGTAGTAGTGCAGGTCGACGTCGAGGTAGGGCAGGATCAGCTGCTCCCGGATCTGCTTCCAGATGATCCGGGTCATCTCGTCGCCGTCGAGCTCCACGACCGGGTTGTTTACCTTGATCTTCGCCATCGGCCGGCGCTCCTCTCGGGGGACTCGTGCTCAAGCAGTACGAGCGTACTGGAAACTGGCCGGCAGTCCCCAGCCGGCCTCGGTCGGCCGCAAACGGGGTAGCACGGCACGGGACCGCGCTGGCACCATCGCCCGATGCCACCGCGCCGCACCCTCGGGTCTATCACGGTCACCGCGCTCACCGACGGCGAGGGGCCGTTCTTCCAGCCCCGCGCCGAGGCGTTCCCGGACGCCACGCCCGAACACTGGCGCGCGGCCGACCGGCGGGACCCGGCCACGGTGACCGCCGACGGGCGGTGGTGGCTGCCGTTCCGCAGCTTCGCGATCCGCGCCGGGGACGGCCCGGTGACCCTGGTCGACGCCGGGATCGGCCCGGCCGGCGCCCCCGCGTCGAGTTGGGCGCCGGTGCCCGGGCGGCTGCCGGGCGAGCTCGCCGCCGCCGGCATCGACCCGTCCGACGTGCGCACGGTGGTGCTCACCCACCTGCACACCGACCACGTCGGCTGGGCGGTCACGGGCACGCCGGCCACGCCGTATTTCCCGAACGCCGACTACGTGCTCCAACGGGCCGAGCTGGCCGCCGTGGAGAGCATCAACCCCGGGCTGCCGGCCGGGCTGGTCGCGCCGTTGCGCGCCGCCGGCCAGCTCCGGGTGGTCGACGGCGAGGTGCGGCTCGATCCGACGGTACGACTGCTGCCGACGCCGGGGCACACGCCCGGGCACCAGTCGGTGCTGCTGGAGGTCGGCGACGAGCGGCTGCTGGTCACCGGCGACCTGCTGGTGCACGCCGTGCAACTGGTCGATCCGGAGCTGGCGTACGCCCACGAGGAGGACGCCGCGGCGGCGCGCGCATCGCGGATGGCGCTGCTGCGCGACCTGGCCGCGCGCGGCCCCGCGGTGCTCGCCACCCCGCACCTCGGCGAGGCGTTCGTGGCGTTGTAGGGGCGCGACGACGAGGGGGCACGCCGGCGGACCGGCGTGCCCCCTCGTCGGGTGACGGATCACATGTTGGCGACGTCGGCCTGCTTGGCGCGGACGGCCTCGGCGGCCTCCTTCAGGCTGGCCAGCTCGTCGGCGTCCAGGTCGGTCTCGACGACCCGCTTGACGCCCTCGGCCCCGATCTCCGCCTCGACGCCCAGGTAGACGCCGGAGATGCCGTACTCGCCGTCGACCCAGGCGCAGACCGGCATGACCTCGCCGGAGTCCTCCGCGACGGCCTTGGCCATCCGGGCGGCGGCGGCGGACGGGGCGTAGTACGCCGAGCCGGTCTTGAGCAGCGCGACCACCTCGGCGCCGCCGTTGCGGGTCTTGACGACCAGCTCCTCGATCTGCTCGGCCGGCATCGCGTCGCGCAGCGGCTTGCCGTTCACCGTGCTCTTCGACGGCACCGGCACCATCGTGTCGCCGTGCGAGCCGAGGGTCAGGGTCTTCACCGACTTCACCGGTACGCTCAGCGCCTCGGCGACGAAGTTGGTGAACCGGGCGGTGTCCAGCATGCCGGCCTGGCCGAGCACCCGGTTCTTCGGGAACTGGGTGGCGAGCTGGGCCAGCGCGGTCATCTCGTCCAGCGGGTTGGACACGACGATGACGACGGCGTTCGGGGCGTACTTGGCGACGTTCTCGGAGACCTGGCGGACGATCTTCGCGTTCGTCTCCAGCAGGTCCATCCGGCTCATGCCCGGCTTGCGCGGCAGGCCGGCGGTGATCACCACGACGTCCGAGCCCTCGATCGCCTCGTAGCCCTCACCGTTCGGGCCCGTGGTCACGCCGACGACCTTGGTCTCGAAGCCCTCGACCGCGCGCGACTGGTTGAGGTCCAGGGCGAGACCCGCGGGCTTGCCCTCCACGATGTCGGTGATCACGACGGTGTCGAAGACGTCGTACTCGGCCAGGCGCTGCGCGGTGGTGGAGCCGTAGAAGCCGGCCCCGACGACAGTGACCTTCTTACCCATGGTCGTCCCACTCCCTGCTACCAGTCGGTTTTCCGGACCGTATCAGTCATCCTGGCACCGATCCGGTCAGGGGCGGACGGTTATGCCCCCGATGGGCGGTGCAAGCGGGCTCCGGCACACACCGAGGTGTCGGGAAGGGCCCTCTTCCACCTGGGGGCCATGCCCCGCACCTCAGTCGCGTTCGGCGCGCTCGACGACGTTGGTCAGCAGCATCGCGCGGGTCATCGGGCCGACGCCGCCCGGCATCGGCACCAGCTTGCCGGCCACCTCGGCCGTCTCCGGGGCGACGTCACCGGTGTAGCGGCCCTTGCCGTCCGGGCCGATCACCCGGGTGATGCCCACGTCGACCACCACCGCGCCCGGCGTGACCATGTCGGCGGTGAGCAGGCCCGGCACCCCGGCGGCCACGATGACGATGTCGGCGGCGCGGGTGTGCGCGGCGAGGTCGAGGGTGCCGGTGTGGCACAGCGTCACGGTGGCGTTCTCGCTGCGCCGGGTCAGCAGCAGGCCGAGCGGGCGGCCGACCGTGTTGCCCCGGCCGACCACGGCGACCTTCGCCCCGCGCAGCGCCACGTCGTGCCGGCGGAGCAGCTCGACGATGCCGCGCGGGGTGCAGGGCAGCGGGCCCTCGTAGCCGAGGACGAGCCGGCCGAGGTTGACCGGGTGCAGGCCGTCGGCGTCCTTGTCGGGGTCGATCAGCTCCAGCACCCGCTGGGTGTCGAGGTGACCCGGCAGCGGCAGCTGGACGATGTAGCCGTGGCAGGCCGGGTCGGCGTTGAGCTCGGCGAGCACCGCGTCGACCTGCTCCTGGGTGGCGTCGGCCGGCAGCTCCCGGCGGATCGAGGCGATGCCCACCTCGGCGCAGTCGCGGTGCTTGCCGTTGACGTACGCCTGGGACCCGGGGTCGGCGCCGACCAGGACGGTGCCCAGCCCGGGGGTGATGCCGCGTTCCGCCAGTGCCTTGACCCGCGTCCGCAGCTCGTCCTTGATCTCGGCCGCGGTCGCCTTGCCGTCCAGAAGCGTCGCCGTCACGCCCAGATCGTCTCACGGTCGAAGCCCGGTGATCCGACGACCTGCGTCAGCCAGCCATCCGATCACGAAGAGTGACGTGCATTTCATCACTGTGAGTTAACACGCGTGGGTCCGGTCACAGCCGGATCCGGACGCGGCGGCTGCGGCGGGGACGGTGCCGGACAGCGGGGACGGAACAGCGCGGGAAGGTTGAGAGGCGGCGGCGACGGCCACCGCCATCACGACGGTCCGCAGGTGAGGCGGCATTTGTCGACCCGACGGCTATAGCAGGAGAACTTGGCCACCGCAAGACCCCGAGTCCGGCCCCGTTATCGCTTCGCAACGCGCTCGTTGCCGAACGCCAACCCGCGACCTACCGTTGCCCAACGTTGCGCAGCGTAAACCCAGCGCCGGGCCTGACTGCGCAGCGTGAGGAGACGAGGAGGCTACATGCGCGTGCGCAGGCTCGCTACCTGGACCGCCCTCCCGCTCGCGGTGACCCTGGGCCTGGTGGCCTGCGGCTCGGGCGGCGACGGCGGATCCGGCGAGAGCAACCCCGACGCGGCCGTGCGGATCGAGATCGCCGAGCCGCAGCACCTGGTGCCGACCAACACCAACGAGACGAGCGGCTCGCAGGTGCTCAGCGCCCTGTTCAGCCCGCTGGTCGACTACGACGAGGCCAACAAGCCGTACGAGGTGGCGGCCGAGTCGGTGACGTCCGAGGACAACACGACCTGGACGGTCAAGCTCAAGGACGGCTACACCTTCCACAACGGCGAGAAGGTCACCGCCGACAACTACCTCGACGCCTGGAACTACGGCGCCTACGCGCCGAACGGGCAGAACTCGAGCTACTTCTTCGAGAAGATCGCCGGCTACGAGGACCTGCAGGGCGAGACGCCGAAGGCCAGGACGCTGACCGGCCTGAAGAAGGTCGACGACCTGACCTTCACCGTCACGCTCTCCGAGCCGTACAGCGAGTTCAAGACCATGCTCGGCTACACCGCCTTCTACCCGATGCCGAAGGCCGCGTTCTCCGCGCCCGGCGTGCTGGCCGAGGGTTACGAGCAGGCGCCGGTGGGCCAGGGCCCGTTCAAGATGAAGGGGACCTGGCAGCACGACGCCAAGGTCGAGGTCGAGAAGTACGACGCCTTCCCCGGCGAGAAGCCGAAGGTGGCCGGCGTCGAGTTCCGGATCTACCAGCAGCCGACCGCCGCGTACGCGGACGTGCTGTCGGACAACCTGGACGTCATCAAGACCATCCCGACCGAGAACCTGTCGACGGCCGGCACCGACCTCGGTGACCGGTTCAAGCAGAGCCCGGCCTCGTCGCTCCAGGTGCTGGCGTTCCCGACGTTCCAGAAGGAATTCAGCAACCCGGACGTGCGCAAGGCCATCTCGATGGCGATCGACCGGGACGAGATCACCAAGTCGATCTTCAAGGACTCGCAGCAGCCCGCCCGCTCGTTCGTCTCGCCGGTCGTCGCGGGCTACCGCGACAACACCATCGGCGAGGCCGGCGAGTTCGACCCGGCCAAGGCCAAGGCGCTGTACCAGGCCGCGGGCGGCCCGGCGAAGATCGAGCTGTCCTACAACGGCGACGGCGGCCACAAGGACTGGATCGACGCGACCTGCAACCAGCTCAAGGCCAACCTGGGCGTGGACTGCGTGGGCAACGCCGAGCCGAAGTTCGCGGACCTGCTGACCAAGCTCAAGGCCAAGCAGCCGGTCGGCCTGTTCCGGATGGGCTGGGTCATGGACTACCCGTCCATGGAGAACTACCTGGGCCCGCTGTACAGCAGCAACGGCTCGTCGAACTACTACGGCTACAGCAACCCGGCGTTCGACAAGCTGCTCGCCGAGGGCGCCAGCGCCGCGAACGAGGACGAGGCGGTCAAGAAGTACCAGGCGGCGGAGGACCTGCTGGCCAAGGACCTGCCGGTCATCCCGCTGCGGTACGGCCAGAACAACTTCGGCCACTCGACCAAGGTCAAGAACGTGGAGATGGACCTCTTCGACCGGGTCGACCTGCTGAAGATCGAGGCCGTCAAGTAACAGCGCGGCACGACGGGTCGGGTCACCGGCGGACGGTGGCCCGACCCGCCATCCTCTTCACCCTTTTTCAGAGAGACTGCCAAGTATGTTCCGCTTCATCCTGAGGCGTCTGCTCCAGATGGTCCTCGCGTTCTTCGGAACCACGCTGATCGTCTACGCGCTGATGTTCGCCGGCCAGGGCGACCCCATCCAGGCGCTGGCCGGGGAGCGCCCGGTCACGGCCGCGCAGCGGGCATACCTGACGGAGAAGTTCCACCTCGACCAGACCGGGGTCGGCGGCTTCTTCTACCGCTACTTCGACTACATCAAGAACCTCCTGCAGGGCGACCTCGGGCAGTCGCTGACCGGGCGCTCGATCGGCGACATCCTCGCCGCCGCCTGGCCCGTCACGGTCAAGCTGGCGCTGATCGCCATGGCCGTCACCATCGTCTTCGGGGTCACCGCGGGCGTCCTCGCCGGCATCCGGCGGGCCAGCATCTTCGACAACTCGACGCTGCTGCTGACCCTGCTGGTGCTCGGCATCCCCACGATCGTGCTCGCCCCCCTCGCCCAGTACCTCCTCGGCGTCAAGTGGCAGCTCTTCCCGCCCACCGCCGGCGCCGACCCCGACCTGTACGCGCTGCTGCTGCCCGGCATCGTGCTCGGCTCCCTCTCGCTGGCCACCGCGCTGCGGCTGACCCGGACCTCGGTGGCGGAGAACCTGCGCGCCGACTACGTCCGGACCGCCCGCTCCAAGGGACTGGCCAAGCGGCGCATCGTCAGCGTCCACGTGCTGCGCAACTCGCTCATCCCGGTGGTCACCTTCCTCGGCGTCGAACTGGGCAACCTGATGAGCGGCGCGATCATCACCGAGGGCGTGTTCAACATCCCCGGTGTCGGCTTCAACCTCTTCCGCGGCATCCGCACCGAGGACGGCCCGCTGGTGGTGGGCATCGTCAGCGTGCTCGTCGTGGTCTACCTCGTCTCCAACCTGGTGGTGGACGTCCTGTACGCCGTACTCGACCCGAGGATCCGCTATGAGTGACTTCGAGACTGTCGCCGCTTCGGAGAACCAGGCCGCGCGGCGGGGGCCGTCGGGCGAGCCGGGCGCGCCGGGGCAGGCGGGCGTACCGCAGAAGCCGCGCAGCCTGGCCGGCGACGCCTGGCGCGACCTGCGCCGCAACCCGATCTTCTGGGTCAGCCTCGCCCTGGTGGTGCTGGTCGCCGCCATGGCCGCCGTCCCCGGCCTGTTCACTTCGAACGACCCCCGCGACTGCGTGCTGGCCCGCCAGCACGCCGGCCCGTCCGGCGGGGCGATCTTCGGGTACGACTTCCAGGGCTGCGACACGTACTCCCGGGCGGTGTACGGCGCCCGCGCGTCGCTGCTGGTCGGCGCCCTCTCCGCGCTGCTCACCGGCCTGATCGCGCTCGTCGTCGGGATGGTTGCCGGCTACTTCGGCCGCTGGGTCGACGCGGTGCTCTCCCGGGTGATCGACATCGTGCTCGGCATCCCGCTGCTGCTCGCCGCGATCGTGCTGCTGAAGCGGGTGAACAGCGACAGCTCCGCGGTCCGGATCGGCGCGGTGATCTTCGTGCTGGCGATCCTCGGCTGGACCACCGCCGCCCGCGTCGTCCGCTCCTCGGTGATCACCGCGAAGGAGCAGGACTACGTGGCGGCGGCCCGGATGCTCGGCGCCGGCGACGGCCGGATCATGCTGCGGCACATCCTGCCGAACGCGCTCGCCCCGGCGATCGTGGTGCTGACCATCGCGCTCGGCTCGTTCATCGCCGCCGAGGCGACGCTCTCCTTCCTCGGCATCGGCCTGAAGGCGCCGACGATCTCCTGGGGCATCGACATCGACGCCGGCCGGGTGCACATGCGGGAGTCGGCCACGCCGCTGGTCGTCCCCTCGACGTTCCTCGCGCTGACCGTGCTGGCGTTCATCATGCTCGGCGACGCGATCCGCGACGCGTTCGACCCGAAGCTGCGGTGACGGATGCGAACGAACGCAGCGAGCCCCGCAGTCGCGAACGAAAGGCAGGCACCCGTGCGAGCGCGAGGAGTGAGCGCAGCGAGCCCCGCAGTCGCGAACGAAAGGCAGGCACCGTGAGCCAGTCCGCCGTCCGGCCGACGCCGGCCTCCCCGACGCCCGAGGGCGGGCACCTGCTGGACGTACGGGACCTGCACGTCGAGTTCCGCACCGGCGAGGGCGTGGCCAAGGTGATCAACGGGGTCTCGTACCACCTCGACCCCGGCGAGACGCTCGCCGTGCTCGGCGAATCCGGCTCCGGCAAGTCGGTCACCGCGCAGGCGATCATGGGCATCCTCGACACTCCCCCGGCGCTGATCCGCTCTGGTCAGATCCTCTACCAGGGTCGGGACCTGCTGAAGCTGTCGGAGGAGCAGCGCCGGCAGGTGCGGGGCAAGGAGATCGCGATGATCTTCCAGGACGCCCTCTCCGCGCTGAACCCCGTCTTCCCGGTGGGTTGGCAGATCGGCGAGACGCTGCGCCAGCGCGAGGGCATGTCCAGGGCGGACGCCCGTCGGCGGGCCGTCGAGCTGATGGACCTGGTGAAGATCCCGGCCGCCGCCAACCGGCTCGGGGACTACCCGCACCAGTTCTCCGGCGGCATGCGCCAGCGCGTCATGATCGCGATGGCGCTGGCCATGAACCCGAAGGTGCTGATCGCCGACGAGCCGACCACGGCGCTGGACGTCACCGTGCAGGCCCAGATCATGGACCTGCTGGCCGACCTGCGCCGCGATCTCGACATGGCGATGATCCTGATCACCCACGACCTCGGCGTGGTCGCCGGCGTCGCGGACCGGATCGCCGTCATGTACGCCGGCCGGATCGTCGAGCACGCCGACGTCCGCTCGCTGTACCGGGCGCCGGCCCACCCGTACACGAAAGGGCTGCTGGAGTCGATTCCGCGGATGGACGTGCGGGGTCAGCAGCTCTCCACCATCAAGGGGCTGCCGCCCAACCTGATGCGGATCCCGTCCGGCTGCCCCTTCCACCCCCGGTGCCCGTACGTGCAGCAGGTCTGCGTGGACGTGGTGCCGCACGACCTGGTCCTCGGCGACGGCCGGACCAGCGCGTGCCACTTCGCGCAGGAGGTCCGTGATGACAGCGCCCGCTAGCCCGACCAAGGTCCGGGGCGAGACGATCCTCGCCGTCGACAACCTCGTCAAGCACTTCCCGATCCGCCAGGGCGTGTTGTTCCAGAAGCAGGTCGGCGCGGTCAAGGCCGTCGACGGGGTCAGCTTCGAGCTGCGACGAGGCGAGACCCTCGGCGTGGTCGGCGAGTCCGGCTGCGGCAAGTCCACCCTGGCCCGGCTGCTGATGCGGCTGGAGACGCCGACCGCGGGCCGGGCCACCCTGGAGGGCCGGGACCTGTTCAAGGCCTCCGGCGCCGAGCTGCGCCGGTTGCGGCGCAACATGCAGATGGTCATGCAGGACCCGTACACTTCGCTGAATCCACGGATGACGGTCGGCGACATCATCGGTGAGCCGTTCGAGATCCACCCCGACGCGGCGCCGAAGGGCAGCCGTCGGCAGCGGGTGCAGGAACTGCTCGACGTGGTCGGCCTCAACCCGGAGCACATCAACCGGTACCCGCACCAGTTCTCCGGCGGTCAGCGGCAGCGCATCGGCATCGCCCGGGCGCTCGCCCTGCGGCCCGAGATCATCGTCTGCGACGAGCCCGTCTCCGCGCTCGACGTGTCGATCCAGGCGCAGGTGATCAACCTGCTGGAGCAGCTTCAGGACGAGTTCGGCCTGTCGTACATCTTCATCGCCCACGACCTGTCGGTGGTCCGGCACATCTCCGACCGGGTCGCCGTGATGTACCTCGGAAAGATCGTGGAGATCGGCACCGAGGACGAGATCTACGAGCGGGCCACCCACCCGTACACCCAGGCGTTGCTGTCGGCGGTGCCGGTGCCGGACCCGGACGCCCGCGACCAGCGCACCATGATCCGGCTCACCGGCGACGTGCCGAGCCCGGCCGACCCGCCGAGCGGCTGCCACTTCCGCACCCGCTGCTGGAAGGCCCAGGAGGTCTGCGCCCGCGAGGAGCCGCACACGGTGCTCCGCGCGGCGGACCCGCACCCCTCGGCGTGCCACTTCGCCGAACTCCGCCCCACCCCCTGACCCACCGCGCCCGCGCCCGCGCCCGCGCCCGCGCCCGCGATCTTGCACTTTGTGCCCGCGGATCGCGCGATTCGTCCCGTATGCCGGGGCACAAGTGCAAGATCGCTGAGAAGCGAGGGGCGAGGAGGTAGAGGGCTGGGAAGGGTGGTCAGTGGAAGAAGTGGCGGGTGGCGGTGAAGTACATGGTGACGCCGGCCTGCTTGGCGGCGGCGATCACCTCCTCGTCGCGGATCGAGCCGCCCGGCTGGACGATCGCGCGGACGCCCGCGTCGATGAGGATCTTCGGACCGTCGGCGAACGGGAAGAACGCGTCGGAGGCGCAGACCGCGCCGCGGGCGCGTTCCGCCCCGGCCCGGCTGACCGCGAGCTGCGCCGAGTCGACCCGGTTGACCTGGCCCATCCCGACGCCGACGGTCGCCCCGTCCTTCGCCAGCAGGATCGCGTTGCTCTTCACCGCGCGCACCGCCCGCCAGGCGAAGGCCAGGTCACGCAGGGTCGCCTCGTCGGCCGCCTCGCCCGCGGCCAGCCGCCAGTTGGCCGGGTCGTCACCGTCGGCGTCGATCCGGTCCGCCATCTGCACCAGCACGCCCCCGGTGACCTGCCGCCACTCGGCCGGCAGCGGGCCGAAGGCCGGCGCGCGCAGCAGCCGGATGTTCTTCTTGCCCTGGAGCACCTCCACGGCGCCCTCGTCGAAACCGGGCGCCACCAGCACCTCGGTGAAGATCTCCGAGACCTGCCGGGCCAGCTCGACCGAGACCGGCCGGTTGACCGCGATCACCCCGCCGTACGCGGACACCGGGTCGCAGGCGTGCGCCTTGCGGTGCGCGTCGGCCACGTCGACGCCGACGGCGATGCCGCACGGGTTGGCGTGCTTGATGATCGCCACCGCCGGCTGGTCGGCGAAGTCGTTGGCCGCCCGCCACGCGGCGTCCGCGTCGACGTAGTTGTTGTACGACATCTCCTTGCCGTGCAGCTGCTCCGCCTGGGCGAGCCCGGCGGGGCTGGACGGGTCGACGTAGAGGGCCGCCGCCTGGTGCGGGTTCTCGCCGTAGCGCAGCACCGCCGAGCGGCGCAGCGACAGCCCGGCGAAGCCCGGCCAGCCGTCCTGCTCGGGCGCCAGCACGGCGGCGCACCACTCGGCCACCGCCACGTCGTACTCGGCGATGACCGCGAACGCCTGGGCGGCCAGCACGCGGCGCTGGGCCAGGGTGAAGCCGCCCTCGTCGAGCGCGGCGAGCAGGGCCGGGTACGCGGCCGGATCGGTCACCACGGCGACCGAGGCGTGGTTCTTGGCGGCCGCCCGGACCATCGCCGGCCCGCCGATGTCGATCTGCTCGACGCACTCCTCGACGCCCGCGCCGGAGGCGACCGTGGCCTGGAACGGGTAGAGGTTGGAGACCAGCAGGTCGATCCCCGCGATGCCGTGCTCGTCGAGCTGGGCGGCGTGCGAGTCCTTACGCAGGTCGGCGAGGAGCCCGCCGTGCACCTTCGGGTGCAGCGTCTTGACCCGGCCGTCGAGGATCTCCGGGAAGCCGGTCACCGCCTCCACCGGGGTCACCGGCACTCCGGCTTCGGCGATGGTCGAGGCCGTGCTGCCGGTCGAGACGATCTCCACCCCGGCCGCGTGCAGCGCCCGGGCCAGCTCGACCAGGCCGGTCTTGTCGTAGACGCTGACCAGCGCCCGCCTGATCGGGCGGCGTTCGTCCTGAGTGGAACTCACGGAACCGTGACCTTTCTTCCGGTGATCGTCCAACCTTCGCGGACCAGGCGGCCCACCTGCTCGACGAGCTGGTGCCGCTCGGCGTCCTTGATGCGCTCGGTGAGCGTCTCCACGTCGTCGTCGTCGCGCACCGGCACGGCGACCTGCGCGACGATCGGGCCGGTGTCCATGCCGGCGTCGACGAAGAACAACGTCGCCCCGGTGACCTTCACGCCGTAGGCGAGGGCGTCGCGCGGACCGTGGATGCCGGGGAACGCCGGCAGCAGCGTGTTGTGCGTGTTCAGGTAGCGGTCGCCGAAGGCGGCCAGGAAGCGCGGGCCGACCAGCTTGAGGAAACCGGCGGAGATGACCAGGTCGGGCCGGTGCTCGGCGACGCGGGCGGTCAACGCGGCGTCCCAGTCCTCGCGGGTGGGGTGGTCGGCGACCCGCTCGACGAAGGTCGGCACACCCGCCGCGGCGGCCCGCTCCAGCCCGGCGATGCCGTCGCGGTCGGCCCCGACGGCGACCACCCGGGCTCCGTACGCCGGATCGGCACAGGCGTCGAGCAGGGCCTGGAGGTTGGAGCCGGAGCCGGAGACGAGGACGACGATGCGGGCGGCGGACGCGGGCTCGGTCACCTGACCAGCCTATCGGGCAGGCCGACGGTTCCATCCGCTGGGCAGCGCGACATTCACCGACGACGTGATCGGGCAGAACCGGGTACGCTGCCGGTCGCTCGGGACCGGCGCACGCGTCCGGCCCGCACCCGTCAGTGATCCGGCACCCCAGAGGTGTCGAGTGGAATGAGGAGTACGCCGAAATGCAGCCCGGATACCAGCCGCAGCAGCAACCGCCGGTCAACAACAACATGGCGATGTCGATCGTCGCCATCTTCCTCTTCTGGCCGCTGGCCATCCCGGCCATCATCAACGCCTCGAAGGTGAACACCCTGCTGCAGCAGGGCGACTACGCCGGGGCCCAGGCCGCGGCGGCCGAGTCGAAGAAGTGGTCCAAGTGGGCGCTGATCGTCGGCATCAGCTGGTACGTGATCGTTCTGGTGTGCTGCCTGCTCGGTGGCCTCGCCGGATTGGCTGGCGGCGGCAGCTCGGCCAGCTCCTACTGACAGAACTGCGAGGAGTTCGCATGCAGCCCGGTTACCCCGGTCAGGATCCCTACGGTCAGCAGCCGCACCAGGACCCGACCGCGCCGCACCACGACCCGTACGCCCCGCCGCCGGCGGCGCCGTACGGTCAGCAGCCCATTTCCGGGCAGCCGAACGACCCGTACGCCGCACCGCAGAACCCCTACGGTCAGCCGCCGACCTCCGGCCAGCCGTACGGGCAGCCGCCGACCTCCGGCCAGCCGTACGGGCAGCCGCCGACCTCCGGCCAGCCGTACGGGCAGCCGCCGACCTCCGGCCAGCCGTACGGGCAGCCGC
>NZ_JBEOVW010000003.1:279424-383915 GCF_040295705.1 Micromonospora sp. NPDC002717
CCGCCGTACCAGGATCCGTACGCCCAGCAGGCGTACCCGCCGCCGCCCATGTACCCGAACGCCGGGTTCGCCGGCAAGGGGCCGGGGCAGCAGCAGAACACCCTCGGCCTGGTGTCGATGATCCTCGGCATCGCGTCGATCCCGCTGGTCTGCTGCTACCTCGGCATCCCGCTGGGCATCGCCGCCGGGGTGACCGGCTGGATGGGCAAGCAGAAGGCCGCCCAGGGCCTGGCCGACAACCAGGGTCAGGCCCTCGCCGGCCTGATCTGCGGCGCCATCGGCGCCGTGCTGGGCCTGCTCCAGATCGCCCTGCTGATCTTCGGGGTCACCTACCAGCCCTGACCGGCCCGGCACGAAAGGGGCGTCCCGGCTCGTCCGGGGCGCCCCTTCGGCGTACCGGCGGCCTCAGCGGGCGCGGGGCGGGTCGGCGGGGCGGGAGAGCGCCCGGGTCGCGGCGGCGCCCAGCAGCGCGCCCACCCCGATGACCGCGGTCGCCACGCCGGCCACCTGCCAGGCGACGGGCCCCACCTCGGCCAGCCGGCCGCCGCCCAGCGACCCGGCGGAGGCCGCCGCGGCGGCGCCCAGCAGCACGCCGGCCACCGGCCCGGCGAGCGCCGCCGGCCCGAGCAGCGGGCCCCAGCGCAGCGGCGTCCGGTCGTCGGCGGCGAGCCGGAGCAGCCGGCGGGCCAGCAGCCAGCCCGCCGCCATCCCGGCGAGGACCGGCACCGCGAGCAGGGCCGCCCCGATGCCGTCGACCGGGCCGCGCGGCAGCCCCGCCAGCAGCGGGACGGCCGGCAGCGCGCCGACGGACACCTCGCTGGTGCGGACCGCCGTGTCCGTGCCGACGGCGAAACCCGGCCCGAGCAGGTAGCTGACCGACCAGATGGTGGCGTTGGGCGCGTAGGCGAGGCTGACCAGGGTGATCCCGGCCTGCCCGGCGACCCCGGTGCGATAGGCCCCGATGAGGTCGGCGGCGTCACCGCCCCCGGTGGCCACGGCGAGCCCCGCCGCCCCGCCGCCCGCGGCGAGCAGCAGCAGCCCGGCGACCAGCCCGGTGCGGATCCCGTCACGCAGCGGCTCCGGGGACCGCGCGGCCAGCAGGCCGGCGACGCGGGTCGTCCGGGCCGAGCCGACCAGGGCGGCGAGCGTGCCCAGCACCGCGAGGGTGACCCCGGCGCGGACCGGTGACGCCCCGGGGCCGCCCGCGCCGGCCAGCACCGCCGCGAGCACGCCGATCAGCGCGTACGCGATGCCGACCGCGCCGGCCGCGACGAGCGCCTGCCGGGGCGACCCCCCACCGCGCGCGCCGATCGCCCGGCTGGTGTGCACGCCCGCCCGGGTCAGTCGCCAGACCACCAACGCGGTCAACGCCAGCGGAGCCAGCCCGAGCGGGCCGGCGCCGGTGTCGAGCGGGACGCCGTGCCCGAGCAGCCAGCCGGCCAGCCCGGCGCGGAACGCGCTCGGCACGGAGGCGGCACCCTCGCTGAGCTGGAACAACCAGAGCACGACCACCACCGGCAGCCACGAGGTGAGCGCCGCCCAGCCGGCGGCGACCGCCGCGGCGACGGCCAGCGGGGCGCGGTTGCGAGGGGGCTCGCCGCTCCGCGGCGCGGGCACCCGCCGGCCGCGCCCGCCGGGCGCGGCCGGCCGGGCGTCGGTGCCGGCCTCGACGCCGGGGCGGCTCGGCTGATCAGGGGTGACGGAGGACATCGGGTCTACTCTGGCATGCCGCGCGCGCGGTGGCAGTCCGATACCGCCCCCGAGCGGCGGCGAGTTCCGTGATCCACCGTCTCCCGCCCCCGATCCGGTCTAGCCTCGGCCCAGGGACGCGACCGAAGTCGCGGCACCGACGTCCGGAGGGAAGCCGTGAACGCTCCGTACCCGCCGCCCCCGCCGCCACCGCCCGTGGCCGGCCAGGACCGCACCACGCTCTGGGGCGTGCTCGGCATCATCCTCGGCCTGCTCTGCTGCGGCATCCTGGGGATCGTCTTCGGCTACCTGTCGATCCGGGACGCCAAGCGCTTCGGGCAGTCGCCGGTGCTCGGCTGGTTGGCGATCGCGTTCGGCGTGCTCAACATCATCGGCAGTGGCGTCCTCTGGGCCGGCGGCAACTACCCGCTCTACAACGACTGAGGGCCGACCGCGAACGGTCGGCCCCCTGGTCGTACACCAGCCTGGATCAGCCGGCGGACATGATCTCCCGCATCAGCTTGGCGGTCTCGGTCGGCGTCTTGCCGACCTTGACGCCGACGGCCTCCAGCGCGCTCTTCTTGGCCTCGGCCGTGCCGGCGGAGCCGGAGATGATCGCGCCGGCGTGCCCCATGGTCTTGCCGGGAGGCGCGGTGAAGCCGGCGATGTAGCCGACCACCGGCTTGGTCACGTTCGCCTTGATGAACTCGGCGGCCCGCTCCTCGGCGTCGCCGCCGATCTCACCGATCATGACGATCGCGTCGGTGTCCGGGTCGGCCTCGAACGCGGCCAGCGCGTCGATGTGGGTGGTGCCGATGATCGGGTCACCGCCGATGCCGACGCAGGTCGAGAAGCCGATGTCGCGCAGCTCGTACATCATCTGGTAGGTCAGCGTGCCGCTCTTGCTGACCAGGCCGATGCGGCCGGTGCCGGTGATGTCGGCCGGGATGATCCCGGCGTTGGAGGCGCCCGGCGAGGCGATGCCCGGGCAGTTCGGCCCGATGATCCGGGTCCGCTCGCCCTTGGCCACGTTGTACGCCCAGAACGCGGCGGTGTCGTGCACCGGCACGCCCTCGGTGATCACCACGGCCAGGTCGATCCCGGCGTCGATCGCCTCGACGACCGCGCCCTTGGTGAACTGCGGCGGCACGAAGATCACGGTCACGTCGGCGCCGGTCTGCGCCATCGCGTCCGCGACGCTGGCGAAGACCGGCAGCTCGGTGCCGTCGAAGTCGACGGTCTGGCCCGCCTTGCGCGGGTTGACGCCGCCGACGACGTTGGTGCCCGCGGCGAGCATCCGCCGGGTGTGCTTGGAACCCTCGGAACCGGTCATCCCCTGGACGATGACCTTCGAGTCCTTGGTCAGCCAGATAGCCATTGTCAGACCCCCGCAGCCGCCAGCTCGGCGGCCCGCTCGGCCGCGCCATCCATCGTGTCCACCCGCTGGACCAGCGGGTTGTTCGCGCCGTCGAGGATCGCCCGGCCGGCCTCGGCGTTGTTGCCGTCGAGGCGGACGACCAGCGGCTTGGTGACCTTCTCGCCGCGCTGCTCGAGCAGGGCCAGCGCCTGCACGATGCCGTTGGCGACCTCGTCGCAGGCGGTGATGCCGCCGAAGACGTTGACGAAGACGCTCTTCACCGACGGGTCGGACAGGACGATCTCCAGCCCGTTCGCCATCACCGCGGCGCTCGCGCCGCCGCCGATGTCGAGGAAGTTGGCCGGCTTGACGCCGCCGTGCCGCTCGCCGGCGTACGCGACCACGTCGAGGGTCGACATGACCAGGCCCGCGCCGTTGCCGATGATGCCGACCTCGCCGTCGAGCTTGACGTAGTTGAGGTCCTTCTCCTTGGCGGCCTGCTCCAGCGGGTCCACCGCGGCCTGGTCGACGAGCGCCTCGTGGTCCGGGTGCCGGAAGCCGGCGTTCTCGTCCAGGGTGACCTTGGCGTCGAGCAGCAGCAGCTTGCCCTCGCCGGTCTTGGCCAGCGGGTTCACCTCGACCAGCGTGGCGTCCTCGGCGACGAAGGCCTTCCACAGGCCCACGGCGACCTCGACGACCTGGTCGGCGACCTCGGCCGGGAAGCCGGCGGCGGCGACGATCTCGCGCGCCTTCGCCTCGTCGACGCCGGTGTTGGCGTCGATCGGGGCCTTGACGACCTTCTCCGGGGTGTCGGCGGCGACCTGCTCGATGTCCATGCCGCCCGCGACGCTGGCGATGCAGAGGAAGGTGCGGTTCGCCCGGTCGAGCAGGTAGGAGAAGTAGTACTCCTCGGCCACGTCCGCGGTCACGGTGATCATGACCTTGTGGACCGTGTGACCCTTGATGTCCATGCCGAGGATGTCGGTGGCCCGGGCCACCGTCTCATCCGCGCCCTCGGCCAGCTTCACGCCGCCGGCCTTGCCCCGGCCCCCGACCTTCACCTGCGCCTTGACGACCACCCGACCGCCGAGGCGTTCGGCGATCGCGCGGGCCTCCTCCGGGGTCGTGGCGACGCCGCCGGCGAGCACGGGCAAGCCGTGCCGCTCGAACAGGTCCCGCCCCTGGTACTCGTACAGGTCCACGTTTGCGCGTCCCGTCCCGTCTCCGCGGCGCGCCGTCGCGCCGCCACCAGCGTTATGGAAAACAGTTTGACGCCTGTCATCAGTTGAAACAGGCCATTGGGCGCAGCCTAGCGAGGTGGACACCGGCCGCAACCGAGCGGGTGCGCGGTGTGCGGTAATGCACAGCCAGCGGCGTCGCGCGGCCTTTCCGCGACTTCGGGCCCCGACGTCAGCCGTCCGGACGATGTTGTCCGGGCTGCGTAACCCCTCCGCAGGGGCGTCGTTGAGTCAGGTGTCGGAGCGCTGATGCAGCGCGGCGACGGGAGACGGCCGATGCCCTGTCGGTCGAGGGGTGGCGGCGGGGCATCGTGCATAGAGGGGCCGGACGTGTGAGGGGTGCGTCCGGCCCCTCCCCCTGTCCGACGTCAGCCGTCGACCGGCCTGAGTCGTCTGTGACCCGTCGACCGCCCCGAGTCCGTGAACAGCACGTCCTCGCCCTCCGGCGGGATGCTGACCGACCGTCAGGCGACCGGCTGCGCGACGTTCTCCCGGACCCACTCCACGATCGAGGCGGTGGTGGCGCCCGGCGTGAAGATCTTGGCGACGCCCAGCTTCTGCAGCTCGGGGATGTCCGCGTCGGGGATGATGCCGCCGCCGAAGACGACGATGTCGCGGGCGTCCCGCTCACCGAGCAGCTCCACCACGCGCCGGAAGAGCGTCATGTGCGCCCCGGACAGCACGGAGAGCCCGACCGCGTCGGCGTCCTCCTGGATCGCGGTCTCCACGATCTGCTCCGGGGTCTGGTGCAGGCCGGTGTAGATGACCTCCATGCCGGCGTCCCGGAGGGCACGCGCGACGACCTTGGCGCCACGGTCGTGGCCGTCCAGGCCCGGCTTGGCGACGACGACCCGAACACGAGAGCTCATCTGCGCATCCCTTTCACCGGCTCCGCGGCTTCACCTGAACGAACGGTAACCCGCCCCGCCCGGCCCGGGAAATCCGGGCGGCGAAGCGCACGGCACACCGGCCGGCGACACCCGGGGGGAGGTTGCCCCCACAGACGGTACGCATGCCGTAGATGATCACCGCCGTCAAGCCGGACGACTCCGCCGTTCGGTCACGCTGCGCGACGAACGGGCAGTTACGGGGGCGCCGTTCGACGGGAACGAGGCATGACAATCACGGACGCAAAGGGACAGAACGCGGTAGCAATTCGGCGCTTCGGCTTGTGACGGGCCTGGTGGTTGGCTAACGTGTCCACGGTTGTCATCAGGTCCACGGACGGGTGACGACGCGGCCAGCCGACGTTCATCGGAGCTTCACGAGCGTCGAGGAAGCCGCATCGGATCCCCGACAACGGAGGGTGTGCGTGCGCCAGCGCCTGTCGTCTGAGCCCGATCGATATCGCGGCCGCCGCCGCGTACCCACCCCCCCGCGTAGCCGCTACGCCGCCGTCGTCACCACCGCCCTCGTCGGGGCCGGTGTCGTCGCGCTCGGCGCGAGCGCCATGCCGGACGCGAAGAGCGTCGACCCGTCGGTCCTCGACGAGCTGAAGGCCGCCTCGACGCTGAGCCAGGACGCCGCGGCCCGCGCCGACGCCGCCGACCGCGCCTCCCGCGACAGCACCCGCGCCGCCGGAGCCGAGGACGCCGCCGAGCGCGAGGTCTGGCGGCTCCCCCTGGAGAGCTTCGAGTTCAACACGCCCTACGGCATGCGCTGGGGCAAGCTGCACACCGGCGTCGACCTGGTCGCCCCCGAGGGCACGCCCTACGTCGCCATCCACGCCGGCACCGTCACCAAGGCCGGCTGGTTCGGCGGTTACGGCTACACGGTGATCGTCCAGCACG
Source organism: Micromonospora sp. NPDC002717 (assembly GCF_040295705.1). Lineage (NCBI taxonomy): Bacteria > Bacillati > Actinomycetota > Actinomycetes > Micromonosporales > Micromonosporaceae > Micromonospora > Micromonospora sp. NPDC002717. Next base: position 285,499 of record NZ_JBEOVW010000003.1, read on the forward strand.
CCGACGGCAGCGAGGCGATCTACGGCCACTCCTCCGCGCTGAGCGTGCAGCAGGGGCAGCAGGTCAAGGCGGGCGACCAGCTCGGGCTCGTCGGCAACACCGGCCACTCCTACGGCTCCCACCTCCACCTGGAGGTCCATGTCAAGGGCGAGCCGCGCGACCCGGTGCCGTGGCTCCAGGAGCGCGGAGTGGACATCAAGCTACAAACCGAGGCATATTACAACGACGCAGCCGCGTCCTGACGCTGCGCACCGACCGTTGACCGCCCGGATCTGTCGATCCGGGCGGTTTTTCGTCGGCCGCCAGCGGGCGAAAGTCTGCTGGGTCACAACCGCGAGTGTGACCGCCGCCACGATCGACCATGATCACTTACCGCTACCAAAGCCCCAACTCGGAGGTTAACGGACGGCACCGGCCACCGTCGTTCCGTCCCGACCCGATCCCCCTACCCGCTGCCGGCCCCGCTGACACCAGTATTTCGAGGTCAAGTGCCCCCTCGACCAGTGAAGGTCCGCCGTGCAGGAAGACACTCAGAACGAGAACACCCCCGACGCCCCCGCCCGGCACCGGAGGCGGGCCGGCGGCCGCACCCGAGTGATCGTCGCCGCGGCGGCCCTGGTCGGCCTCGGTCTCGGCGGCGCCGCCTTCGCGGCCACCGGCAACGACGAGCCCTCCGTCCCGGCCGCCGTCTCCCTCGACGCGCAGGCCCGTGCCGAGGCCGCCGACCGCGCCGACCGCGCCGCCCGCGAGTCGGCCGTCCCGGCCACCCCCTCGGCCAGCCCGACGCCGAGCCCCACGACGGCCAGCCCGTCGGCGAAGCCCAGCCCGAAGGCGACCACCGCCAAGCCGACGCCGAAGAAGACCAGCAAGCCCAAGCCGAGCTGGGTCGTCCCGATGAAGGGCGCCGCGATCACCTCCTGCTACGGCCCGCGCTGGGGCACCCTGCACGCCGGCATCGACTTCGCGCTGCCCGCCGGCACCCCGGTCCGCGCCGCCTTCGGCGGCACGGTCACCAAGGCCGGCGACGTCGGCGACGGGTACGGCATCTCCGTCGTCGTCGACCACGGCAACGGCTACCTGACCCACTACGCCCACCTCAGCACCGCCAAGGTGGGCGTGGGCGACAAGGTGGGCGCCGGCGAGACCATCGGCCTGGAGGGCTCCACGGGTGACTCCACCGGGCCGCACCTGCACTTCGAGGTCCACCAGGGCCAGATGTGGAACCAGATCGACCCGGCGCCGTTCCTGCGCGCCCGGGGCATCGACGTGGCCTGCTGACCCGTACCGACCGGGACGGCCCGGTCCGGCGTGCCGCCGGGCCGGGCCGTGGTCGTCTCAGAGCTTGTCGATCGGCGCGTGCCGCAGCACCAGCCACATCGTCTGGTCACCGAAGTCGATCTGCGCCCGGGCGCCCGGGCCGTGCCCCTCCACCGCGAGCACCCGCCCCAGGCCGTAGCGCTGGTGGTTGACCCGGTCACCGGCGGACACCTTCGGCCCCTGCGGCAGCTCGCTCGCCGTGGTCAGCCGGCTGGCGTCGACGCCGAGCCGCTTCGCCAACTGGGCGGCCTTGGGGGTGCCGCCGTTGAAGCCGCCGCGCCCGCCGGGCACACGGTCCGCGCGGCCCCCGACGCCGCCGCCCCCACCGGCCCACGAGGTGTACGACCCCTCGGTGCGCTCCCAGCGGACCAGCTCCGGCGGCAGCTCCTCCAGGAACCGGGACGGCGGGTTGTAGGACGGCTGCCCCCACGCCGAGCGGGTCACCGCCCGGGAGAGGTAGAGGCGCTGGCGGGCCCGGGTGATGCCCACGTACGCCAGCCGGCGCTCCTCCTCCAGCTCCCGGGTGTCGCCGAGCGAGCGCAGGTGCGGGAAGACGCCGTCCTCCAGGCCGGTCAGGAAGACGACCGGGAACTCCAGCCCCTTGGCGGTGTGCAGCGTCATCAGGGTGACCACGCCCTGGTGGTCCGGGTCGTCGGTCGGCACCTGGTCGGCGTCGGCGACCAGCGCGACCTGCTCCAGGAAGCCGGCCACGGTGGCCCGCTCCCCCTCCTCGCCGGTCGCCTCGATCCGCTCCGTGTACTCCCGGGCGACGCTGACCAGCTCCTGGAGGTTGTCGACCCGACCGGCGTCCTGCGGGTCGAGGCTCTCCTCCAGCTCGGTGAGGTAACCCGAGCGGGTCAGCAGCGCCTCCAGCACCTCCTCCGGGGTGCCGGTCTCGGCCAGCTCGCGGGCGCCGTCGAGCAGGTCGACGAAGTCCGCGATGCCGTTGGCCGCCCGGGTGGAGATGCCCGGCGCGTCCTTCGCCCGCCGCAGCGCCGCGCCGAAGGAGATCCGGTCCCGGCTGGACAGGGCCTCCACGCACGCCTCGGCGCGGTCGCCGATGCCCCGTCGGGGGGTGTTGAGGATCCGGCGCAGGCTGACCGTGTCGTCGTCGTTGACCACCGCGCGCAGGTAGGCCAACGCGTCGCGGACCTCCTTACGCTCGTAGAAGCGCACCCCGCCGACCACCTTGTAGGGCAGGCCGACCCGGATGAACACCTCCTCGAAGACCCGGGACTGGGCGTTGGTGCGGTAGAAGACGGCCACGTCACCGGGGCGGGTCTCGTCGGCGTCGACCAGCCGGTCGATCTCCCTGGCCACCCAGTCGGCCTCGGCGTGCTCGGTGTCCGCCACGTAGCCGACGATCCGCTCGCCGGCGCCCGCCTCGCTCCACAGCCGCTTCGGCTTGCGCGAGGTGTTGCGGTCGATCACCGCGTTGGCGGCGTTGAGAATCGTCTGGGTCGAGCGGTAGTTCTGCTCCAGCAGGATCGTGCGGGCGTCGCTGAAGTCGCGCTCGAACTCCAGGATGTTGCGGATCGTCGCGCCGCGGAACGCGTAGATGGACTGGTCGGCGTCGCCGACCACGCACAGCTCCGCCGGCTCGATCCCGTCCGTGCCCGAGACCAGCTCCTTGATCAGCACGTACTGGGCGTGGTTGGTGTCCTGGTATTCGTCGACCAGCACGTGCCGGAACCGCCGGCGGTAGCTCTCCGCGACGTGCGGGTGGGACTGGAGCAGGTGCACCGTCGTCATGATCAGGTCGTCGAAGTCGAGCGCGTGCGCCTCGCGCAGCCGCCGCTGGTAGAGCGTGTAGGCCTCCGCCAGCGCCCGCTCGTTGGGGCCCTTGGCGCGGCCCGCGAACTCCTCCGGGTCGACCAGCTCGTTCTTCAGGTTGGAGACCTGGGCGGCGAGCCCGCGCGCCGGGTAGCGCTTCGGGTCGAGGTCGAGCTCCCGGGCGACCATCTGCATCAGCCGACGGGAGTCGTCCGCGTCGTAGATCGAGAAGGTCGACTTCAGCCCGGCGTGCTCGTGCTCGGCGCGCAGGATGCGCACGCACGCGGAGTGGAACGTCGACACCCACATCAGCCGGGCACGCGGGCCGACGAGGTGCGCGACGCGCTCCTTCATCTCGCCGGCGGCCTTGTTGGTGAAGGTGATCGCGATGATCTCGCCGGGGTGCACGTCCCGGGCGGCCAGCAGGTAGGCGATCCGGTGGGTGAGCACCCGGGTCTTGCCCGAACCGGCGCCGGCCACGATCAGCAGCGGCGAGCCGGCGTGGGTGACGGCGTCGCGCTGGGGCCCGTTGAGGCCCTCGACCAGGGCCTGCGGGTCGAGGCGGGCGGCGGCGGACCCCGGCCGGTGCGGCGGGGTCGGGGCAGGCGCCGGCGCGGGCGGGGACACGGGGATGTCGAAGAGAGGATGCATCGCACGGCGAGTCTATGCCGCCGGCCGGACACTTCCCCGCCGCGTGGACCCCGGCGCGACCGGGCCGTCATCGGAGGACCGGCCGAGCCGAGGGCCCGGGCCTGCCCGAGCGACCGCCGGAGCGACCGGACGGGCACCTGGGCGCGGGCCGATCCGGCGCGGCGTGCCGGGCGGGTCCGGCGGGGCGTGCCAGGTTGAGACGAAGATGTCACCCTGTCCTGTCTGGTGCCGCCAGCCCAGGTACAGAACGATGACGGTGAAAATCCGGCTCCTTCCCCCGTACACGACTGGGAGAACGACCATGACTCAGCCGCGTTCGCGCGGTCGGTCGGCGCTGCGTCACCTCGCCGCGCCCGCCCTCGCGTTGGCCGTCGTCGCCACGCTGCCCACCGCTTCCCGGCCCGCCCCGGCCCCCGCCGACGACCCGTGGGCCGCCCTCGCCCCCGTCTCGGTCTCCTACGCCACCCCCACGGGCGGCGAGGTCAAGGGCAACTTCCTCAGCTACAACGACTTCCACGGCGCCATCGACCCGCCCGGCGGCAGCGGCGCGGTGGTCAACGGCACCCCGGCCGGCGGGGTGGAGTACCTCGCCACCTGGCTGAAGCGGCTGCGCGCCGAGGCCGCCGCCGAGGGGCGGGTCACCACCACCGTCGGGGCCGGCGACCTGATCGGCGCCACCCCGCTGGTCAGCGCCGCCTTCCACGACGAGCCGACCATCGAGCTGATGGACGAGATCGGGCTGGAGGTCAGCTCGGTCGGCAACCACGAGTTCGACGAGGGCGTCGACGAGCTGATCCGGATCAACAAGGGCGGCTGCCACCCGGTCGACGGCTGCCAGGACGGGGACGGCTTCGCCGGCGCGAAGTTCACGTACCTCGCCGCCAACACCGTCAGCAGGAAGACAGGGCTGCCGATCCTGCCCCCGGTCGACGTGAAGTTCGTCGGCGGCGTGCCGGTCGGCTTCGTCGGCGTGACCCTGGAAGGCACCCCGGACATCGTCAACCCGGCCGGCATCGCCTCGGTGCGGTTCACCGACGAGGTGGCGACCGCCAACAAGTGGGGCGGGCTGCTCAAGCTCTTCGGCGTCAAGGCGATGGTGCTGCTGGTGCACGAGGGCGGCGCGCAGTCGCCGCCGCCGGCCACCCCGGGCGTCTCGGACTGCGCGAACTTCTCGGGCCCGATCGTGGACATCGTCCGCGGCCTGCGGCCGGAGTTCGGGCTGGTCGTCTCCGGCCACACGCACCGCTTCTACTCCTGCTCCCTGCCGAACTCCTCGGGCGCGCAGAGCGTCGTCACCAGCGCCGGCAACAACGGCCAGCTGATCACCGACGTGGACTACTCGCTGGACCGGCGCACCGGCCGGTTCACCGGGATCTCCGCCCGCAACGTGGTCGTCGAGAACGGCGTCCGCAACCCGGACGGCACCTGGCAGCAGAGCGCGCCGGGCACGTACGTGCGCAACCCCGACCTGGTGGACCCGGCCGCCAAGGCGCTGGCCGACAAGTACCGGGCGGCCGTGGCGCCCATCGCCAACCGGGTGGTGGGCCGGGTGTCGGCCGACGTCGTCCGCGACGCCCGCCCCAACGGCGAGAGCCCGCTCGGTGACGTGATCGCCGACGCGCAGATCGCGTACACCCGGTCGGCCGGGGCGCAGATCGCGCTGATGAACCCGGGCGGCATCCGGGCGTCGCTGCCGTACGCCGCCTCCGCCGGCGGCGAGGCGCCGGGTGAGATCACGTACGGCGAGGCCTTCACCGTCCAGCCGTTCAACAACCTGGTGGTCACCCAGACCCTCACCGGCGCCCAGCTACGCAACGTGCTGGAGCAGCAGTTCGTCGGCTTCAACGGGCAGACCACCCAGCGCATCCTCCAGGTCTCCGCCGGGCTGACCTACTCCTACGACACCACCGCCCCGGCGGGCTCGCGGGTGAGCGCCCTGGCGCTCGACGGCGTGCCGGTCGACCCGGCGGCCAGCTACCGGGTCACCACGAACGACTTCCTGGCCAACGGCGGGGACGGCTTCACCGAGCTGCGCGCCGGCACCGGCCGCAGCACGGCCCCCGGCTTCGACGTCGACGCGCTGATCGCGTACCTGGGCGCCGGCGAGCCGGTCGCCCCCGGGCCGGCCGACCGCATCACCCGGCTCAGCTGACCGGGCACGGTCCCGGCGTCGCCGGCGCCGGGACCGTGCCGCCGGCCACGTGTCCGGCCGAATCCTTGCGCGCGCCGGCCCTGGGTCGGCATACTCGACGGCGTGTTCGGTCAGCGCTTCTACTTTTACTACGGCACCGGGAGTCCGGCAGCCGTGGGTCGCGCCTGATCAACAGACCTACGAGAAAGCCCCGGGCTCCTGGAGCCCGGGGCTTTCTCCGTCCCGGGATCCGGGCACCGGGCACCTGACGGCGAGGGGTACCCGATGATGACAGACGTGGTGGAGTCCAACGGCAGCCTGACGCGGCCCGGGGCTGGCCGGCCCGACCCGGGGGCATCCGGCCAGGTCGACGCGCCGGGCGGCGCCGACGACGCGAAGCCGGAGGCGCGCACCGGCACCGCGGAGCCGGGCGCGGCCGCCCGGATCGTGGAGATCCGGGAACGGATCGACGAGATCGACCGGGCGCTCATCGAGCTGTGGCAGGAGCGAGCCCGCCTCTCCCAGGAGGTCGGGGCGACCCGGATGGCCTCCGGCGGCACGCGGCTCGTGCTCTCCCGGGAGCGGGAGATCCTGGAGCGTTTCCGGGTCGCCCTCGGCGCCGACGGCACGCAGCTCGCGCTGCTGCTGCTCCGCGCCGGCCGCGGCCCCCTGTGAGGCGTACCGGGGCGGCGCGGCGGGCCGGGCGGCGCGGTGGTTGCGTCCCGGCCGCCGGCCGCCGCGCCCGCCCGGAAACGACGGAACCGCCTGCCGTCGTCGCGGTGACGTCGGCAGGCGGTCCCGTGGTTGTCACACCTCGTGCGTCTGCACGATCTCCCGCTTCTCGGCGAAGTGGCAGGCGCTCGGGTGGTCCGAGCCCGACCGGATCTCCAGCAGCGGGACCTGCTGGGCGCAGACGTCCTGCGCCTTCCAGCAGCGGGTCCGGAACCGGCAGCCCGAGGGCGGGCTGACCGGCGACGGCACGTCACCGGTGAGGCGGATGATCGCCTTGTTCTCGCGGACGGTCGGGTCCGGCACCGGCACCGCCGACAGCAGCGCCTGGGTGTACGGGTGGGTCGGCCGCTCGTAGATCTCGTCCTCGGTGCCGATCTCCGCGATCTTGCCGAGGTACATCACCGCGACCCGGTCCGACAGGTGCCGGACCACCGACAGGTCGTGCGCGATGAAGACGTACGACAGGCCGAACTCGCCCTGGAGCTGCTCCAGCAGGTTCATCACCTGCGCCTGGATCGACACGTCCAGGGCCGACACCGGCTCGTCGCAGACGATGATCTCGGGCCGCAGGGCGAGCGCCCGGGCGATGCCGATGCGCTGCCGCTGACCGCCGGAGAACTGGTGCGGGTACCGGTTGATGTGCTCCGGGTTCAGACCCACCAGGTCGAGCAGTTCCATCACCTTGCCCCGGCGGCTGCCCTTCGGCGCCACCTCCGGGTGGATCTCGAACGGCTCGCCGATGAGGTCGCCGACCGTCATCCGCGGGTTCAGCGAGGTGTACGGGTCCTGCATCACCAGCTGGATCTGCCGGCGCAGCCGCCGCAGCGCCCCGCCGGAGAACTTGGAGATGTCCTGGCCCTTGTAGAGCACGCTGCCGGAAGTCGGCCGCTCCAGGTTCATCAGGACCCGGGCCAGGGTCGACTTGCCGCAGCCGGACTCGCCGACCACACCCAGGGTCTCGCCGGCCTTGAGGTCGAAGGAGACCCCGTCCACCGCCTTGACCTGGCCGATGGTCTTCTTGAAGACCACACCCCGGGTCACCGGGTAGTGCTTGACCAGGTCACGGACCTCGAGGATGTTCTCAGTCACGGTTCACCAGCTCCTCGGCGAAGTGGCAGGCGCTGGCCCGGCCGGCACCCACCTGCAGCAGCGGCGGGACCTTCTCCCGGCAGACCGGCTGCGCCATGGGGCAGCGCGGGTTGAACGGGCAGCCCGGCGGGATGTTCATCAGGTTCGGCGGGAGGCCCTTGATGGTCCGGAGCTGCTGCCCCTTCTCGTCCAGCCGGGGAATCGAGTTGATCAGACCGATCGTGTACGGGTGCGCCGGCTTGGCGTACAGGTCGTACACGTTGGCTTCCTCGACGATGCGACCCGCGTACATGACCGCGATCCGGTCCGCGACGTCGGCGACCACGCCGAGGTCGTGGGTGATCAGGATCATGCCCATCTGCCGCTCCCGCTGGAGTTCGGCGAGCAGGTCCATGATCTGGGCCTGCACCGTCACGTCCAGCGCGGTGGTCGGCTCGTCCGCGATCAGCACCTCCGGGTCCAGTGCCAGCGACATCGCGATCATGGCGCGCTGCCGCATACCACCCGAGAACTGGTGCGGGTAGTTGCTGAACCGGCCCTTGGCGTTCGGGATCTTGACCTGGTCGAGCATCTCGATCGCGCGCTTCTTGGCGTCGGCACGGCTCATGCCGCGCCGCACCCGGAACTGCTCGGCGATCTGGAAGCCGACGGTGAAAACCGGGTTGAGCGCGGAGAGCGCGTCCTGGAAGATCATGGCGATCCCCTCACCGCGGATGCGGCGACGCTCCTCGAAGGACATCTTCAGCATGTCCTTGCCGTGGAAGCGGACCTGACCGCCGGTGACGAAACCGGGCGGCGTGTCCAGGATGCCCATGATGGTCTGCGCGGTGACGCTCTTACCGGAGCCGGACTCGCCGAGCACGGCGAGGGTCTCCCCCGCGTCGACGTGGTACGTGACCCCGTTGATGACCTTCGCGACGCCGTCCCGGGTGCGGAACTCCACGCGGAGGTCGTCGACCTCGAGCAGACGGCCGGAGGGGCGACCGGAGGTACCCGCCGCGGACTGCTCGGACACGAGAATGTCGGACAACTGAATCGCCCCTAGCGGAGTTTCGGATCGAGGGCCTCGCGGACCGTCTCACCGAGCACCACGAAGCTCAGCACGGCGGTGACGAGGAAGGCGGCCGGGAAGAAGAGCAGGTACGGCGCGACCCGGATGAGGGACTGGGCCTCGTTGATCATGATGCCCCAGGAGACCACCGGGCTCTTCAGGCCGACGCCCAGGAAGGACAGCGTCGCCTCGGCGCCGATGAACGAGCCGACCAGGATCGTCCCGTAGACCAGCAGCGGCGCGAGGCTGTTCGGCAGCAGGTGCTTGAGGATGATCCGGCCGGTGCCGGCACCCAGCGCCCGGGCGGCGACGATGTAGTCGGCCTCCTTGGTGGCCAGCACCGAGGAGCGCATCAGCCGCATCACGACCGGCCAGCCCAGCACGACCAGGGACATGCTCACCAGGGCCATGATCTCGGCCTTGCTGTTGCTCGTGCCCGACCCGTTGAAGGTGGTCAGGATGACGATGGCGCCCAGCACGAAGGGCAGGCCGAAGAAGACGTCGGCGACGCGGGAGAGCAGGGCGTCCACCCAGCCGCCCCGGTAGCCGGCCATGATGCCCATCGCGCCGCCGATCAGCAGCACGCCGAGCACCGAGAGCACGGAGACCACGATGGAGGCGCGGGCGCCGTAGATCACCCGGGCGTAGACGTCGCGCCCCTGGAAGTCGTAGCCGAACCAGGCTTCCGACGACGGGCCGACGAGGCTGTTCTTCAGGTCGCCGTTCGCCGGGTCGCCGGAGCTGAACAGCGACGGGAAGGCGGTCATCACCAGGAAGATGACGATGAACGTCGCGGAGATCCAGAACAGCGGCTTGCGACGCAGGATGAGCCAGGCGTCGCCGAGCAGGCCGCGCGGCTTCTCCTTGCGGGCGTTCTCCGGCTGGCCCGCGTTGGTGGGCGCGCCCAGCTCAGTCGGCGCGGTGGCCGGGGGCGTACTGACGATCGACGCGGCACTGGGGTCGCTCATGCCGGCACCTCGCTCCGCTCGACCCGGGCGTGGGTGCCCGGGCACGCTGCAATGACCAAGTTTCGTTCGCTGCGCTCACTCATAGCGGATCCTCGGGTCCAGGGCGGCGTAGAGCAGGTCCACCACGAGGTTCATGACCAGGTAGACCAGCACCAGGACCACCACGATGGAGACAACCGTAGCGCTCTCCTTGGTGACGATCGCGCGGAAGACCTGGCGGCCGATCCCGTTGATCTGGAAGATGCCCTCGGTCACGATCGCGCCGCCCATCAGGGCACCGAGGTCGGTGCCGAGCAGGGTGACCACCGGGATGAGGGAGTTGCGCAGCAGGTGCACCCCGACCACCCGCCGCATCGGCAGGCCCTTGGCGATCGCGGTGCGGACGTAGTCGGCGCGCCGGTTCTCCGCGATGCTCGTCCGGGCGACCCGGGCGATGTACGCCATCGAGGCGCTACCCAGCACGAAGCCGGGCACGATCAGCTCCGAGATACGCATCTCGCTGGAGACGGTGGGCTTGATGACGCCCCACTGCACGCCGAGCACCCACTGGAGCACGAAGCCGATGACGAAGATCGGCAGCGCGATCAGGAAGAGGCTGGAGACCAGGACCAGGTTGTCCAGGAAGCCGTTACGGCGCAGGCCGGTCAGCACACCCGCGGTGAGGCCGATGACCGCCTCGATGACGAGGGCCACCAGGGCCAGCTTCAAAGTGTTCGGGTACGACGTGGCGATGATGTCGCCGATCTCCCGGCCGCCGAACGTCTGCCCGAAGTCGCCCTGGAACAGGTTCTGCATGTAGTTGCCGTACTGCACCCAGATGGACTGATCCAGCTTGAACTTCTCGGTCATCATGTTGACGTAGGCGTCCGGGCAGGCGCGTTCGCCGCACTTGCCGGCGAACGGGTCGCCGGGCACCGACCAGACCAGCCAGTAGATCAGGAACGTCGTTCCGATGAAGACCGGGATGAGTTGGAGCAGCCGTCTCAACAGATAACGGCCCATGGGGTGGTCCTCCAGACAGGGGGCGCGTCGGACGGCCGACACGGGGATGACGGACGTGGCGAGGGACTGTTGTAACACTCCCTCACGGAACGGCCCGGGTCGGGCCCACCGGTAGGTGAGCCCGACCCGGGGTCAGACCGTTCGGATCAGAGCTCGACCGAGGTGAGGTCCAGCTCGCCGACGTTGGTCAGCTCGAGCTTCTTGATCTTCTCCGAGTGGCCGGACTGCTGGCCGCCGAAGTAGATCGGAACCGTGGGAACGTCCTGGTCGATGATGGCGACCGCCTGAGCGAACTTCTCGTGCGCGGCCTCCAGGCTCGGCGCGGAGCTGGCCTCCTTGGCCAGGGCGTCGACCTGCGGGTTGCTGTACAGACCGTCGTTCGAGGAGCCACCCTTGACGTAGAGCGGGTTGACCCAGTTCTCGACGTCCGGGTAGTCCTGCTGCCAGCCGGCGCGGTACATGCCCTTCATCTTGTGGGCGTTGATGTTCTGACGGAACACCGCGAAGGTCGGCATGCCCTCGGCGCGGGCGTTGATGCCCAGGTTGGTCTTGACCTGCTGCGCGACGGCCTCCATCCACTCCTTGTGGCTGGCGTCGGCGTTGTAGTACATGACCAGCTCGCCGGTGAAGCCGCCGGCCTCGTTCAGGAGCTTCTTGGCCTCGTCGACGTTGAACTGGCAGGCGGTGCAGTTACCCGGCTTGGCGCCCGGGGTCAGCGGGTTGGCCCAGCTGTCGGCCGGCTTCCGGTTGCCGAAGAAGATCTTGTCGCTGATCTCCTGGCGGTTGATCGACATCGAGATCGCCTTGCGCAGCTTGGCGTTCTGGAAGCGCTTGTCGTAGATCGGGAAGGCGATGATGCCGGTCGACGGGGTGGTCGAGGAGATCGCCCGGTCGGTCAGGTCCTGCTTCCACTTGTCGCCGGCGAGCGAGGAGACCGGGACCTGCTGCATGAAGTCGATGTTGCCGGCGAGCAGGTCGTTGTAGGCCGCCGTGTCGTCCTGGTAGATCTTGAGCGTGACGTCCTTGATCTTCATCTTGTCGCGCAGCGTGTAGTCGTCGAAGCGCGTCAGCTTGATCTGGACGTCGTCTTCCCACGACACGAACTTGACCGGGCCGTTACCGATCGGCTTCTTGCCGAACGCCTCGGCGCCCTGGGTGAAGAACGCGTCCGGCAGCGGCATGAAGGTGCTGTAGCCGAGCTTGGTCGGGAACACGGCGGTCGGCGCGGCGAGGGTGACCTCGAAGGTCCAGTCGTCGACGACCTTCAGGCCGGACATCTCCTTCTTGGCCGGCTCGGGGGCCTTCTGCGGGCCCTCGGCGCCGTCCGGGTCCTCGGTGTTGACGTCCCCGAAGCCCTGGATGTCGGCGAAGAAGCTGCCGTTCTGCGCGCCGTTCGGCGAGTAGGCGCCCCAGTTCCAGGCGTCCACGAAGTTCTTGGCCTTGACGACGGTGCCGTCGTGGAACTTCGTGTCCTTCTTGATCTTGATGGTGTAGACCTTGGAGTCGGTCGTCTCGATCGACTCGGCGAGGGCGTTGCGCGGAGCGCTGCCGTCGTTCGGGTACTCGACCAGACCGGTCCACATCCAGTCGATGATCTTGCCGCCACCGGTCTCGGTGGTGTTCGACGGGACCAGGCCGTTCTCCGGCTGGGTGCCCTCGATGGTGATCGCGCCGTCGGCGCTGGCGCCGGCGTCGCCGCCGTCGCTGTCGCTGCTCGAGCAACCGGACGCGACGAGCGCGAACGCCGCGCCCAGCGCGACCGCGCTGCTTGCCCGCTTCGAGACTCTCATTCCGAGGGGCCTCCTCTTTCTAACCTGGTTCCGTCGTGGGTTTCACGCACGCAAGGGGGTGACACGTCCGCCGGCCCGCAGCGCGGGACGCCGGTTTCACCGCAGTGAAACGGGACAAGATGTTGTACCGATCCGCCGGGCCGCCCCGCCCGCCGGGCTCGGCACCGCGCACGCGAGACCACCACGGAACACCGTTCACAGACGGCGGCCGTGGTCGTCAGGTCGTACGGAGTGCCTCACTCGAGGGGTGAGGTGCTGCCACTGTGACACTTACCGGCCCGTTCCGTGAAGGTGCCGTTATCAAGCCGTTAGTTGCTCGCCACGTTGCCGATACTTGAAAAAAGATCATGATCGGTGCCGGTCGTACTGCTCTGAGCAGGAAAGACACGGTTCTGCGGGATCGACACCCCGGGCGTACGCTCGACGCTTGTGAGCTTTCCCGCGTCCGCTCCCGCACTTTCGGACGTCGTCCGGGCGCTGGCAGTTTTTGCCCATCCGGACGATATCGACTTCGGCTGTGCGGGCACAATGGCCAACTGGGTGGAGGAGGGCATCGAGGTCGCGTACCTGATCGTCACCCGGGGCGAGGCGGGCGGCTGCGACAGCACCGGGCGCGGGTCGGTGACCCGGCTGCGGGAGGAGGAGCAGCGGGCGGCCGCGGCCGCGGTCGGCGTACGGCAGGTGGAGTTCCTCGACGGGTACGTCGACGGCGTCCTCGCCCCGACGCTCGACCTGCGCCGGGACGTCACCGCGGCGATCCGCCGGCACCGGCCCGACCGGGTGCTGACCAGCTCGCCGCTGCGCCGGTGGGAACACCTCGCCGGGCCGGGCCACCCCGACCACCTCGCCGTGGGCGAGGCCACGACCTGCGCGGTCTACCCGGACGCGCGTAACCCGTGCGCCCACCCCGAACTGCTGGCCGAGGGGCTCCGGCCGTGGGTGGTCCGGGAGATCTGGTACGCCGGCGGCCCGGCGCCGGACCACACCGTCGACGTCACCGGTCAGTACGCGCGCAAGGTCGCCGCGATGCGCGCGCACCGCTCGCAGACCGCGCGGATGGACGTGGAGACCTGGGTCCGGGACCAGCTCACCGCGGCGGCCGACGCGGCCGGGCTGCCGGCCGGCCGGCTGGCCGAGGCGTTCACCGTGCTGCGCACCGGGTGACCTGACCGCCGGACGGGTCCGGCCCCGGCACCGCGCGGAGCGGGTGCCGGGGCCGGAGCCGCGGAACGGACGTCGGTCAGGCCGTGAAGCGCAGCTTGCGACGGCGGACCATCAGCACGGTGACCGCACCCGCGGCCAGCAGCGCCACACCGGCCGCGATCGCGGCGGCGATCGGGGAGCCGGTCAGCGGCAGGTCCCCGCCGTTACTGGCGGGGGAGGTCGACGGGGCCGGGCTCTCGACCGGGGCGCTCGGCGACGGCGACTCCGCCGGGACGCTCGGCGAGGGCGACTCGGCCGGCGCGCTCGGCGACGGCGACTCGGTCGGGGCCGCGGCGAAGGTGGCCTCGGCCTTGGCGGTCACGGTCTCACCGGTGCTGCCGCCGAGGATCAGCTTCTGCGCGGCCTTCTCGCCGGTGAAGAGGAAGACCCGGCCGAAGGAGACCGAGCCCTTGGCGGAGACGGTCGCCTCGACCTCGCCGGCGCCGTCCGCGGTCAGCCAGAACTGCCCACCGTTGGTGGTCGTGGTGACCGGCTTGCCCTCGGCGTCGACCGCCGAGCCGCCGCTGACCGCGACGGCGATGTCGCCGGCCGGGCCCTTGACCGTGAACGGGCCGGCCTTGTCGCCGACCGTGGCCTTGGCGCTGGCCGGGTCGACGCTCAGCTCGGCCTTCGGCTCGGGCTGGTCGGTGGCGTTGGCGACGAGGTAGTCGTGGACCCGCTTGATCACGTCGTACTGCTGCTTGCCGAGCAGGCCCTTGTCCTTGACCCAGTCACCGAGGGTGATCCCGTCACTGAAGTGCCAGATGGCGGTCTGGGTGCCGAAGTAGAGCAGCTTCTTGGCGTCGGCCTTCTCGGGGACGGCAGCGCCGGCGGCGGCCAGCAGCGTCGCCGAGTCGGCGTTCGGGTAGCCGTGGGTGAGCACCCACTGCACCTTGCCGAGGTTCTTCACCTGGGACTCGTCCCAGGTGCCCTCCTTGTACGTGCCGTCGATCGCCACATTGGTGTGGTAGTCGATGCAGAAGGCCGGGACGAGCTTCCCGTCGATCTTCAGCGCCAGCGCGCCGGCGTTCTTCGGCTTTCCGTCGAGCAGCAGCTTGACGCTGCCGCCCACCGACTTGGCCACGCCGGTCGTCTCGGCGGCGGCGGCCGGCGCGGCGAAGCCGAGCGCCAGCGCACCACCGGCGACGGTCGCCAGGGCGATCCGCGCCCAGCGCCGTCCTCGTTGTCCGAACATCAGATTCGCGTACCTCTCCCCAGGGGTGACCCGCCGAACGGCGGGTGAGCGAAGCCGCCGTTCCCGCGGGTTCGCACCACCCGCACGCGAGAACGCGACGGGGCATTATGGGACGCGAATTGATCGTTTGTCAGCCCCTGCGGGCCAGGTTCGTCGCTTCCGCCCGAAATGGAGGGGAAAAGAGGTGGATCACACGAGGCGACGGTCGGCCGCCCAGCGGGACAACTCGTACCTGTTGGACATCTGGAGCTTGCGCAGCACGTTCGACACGTGCGTCTCGACCGTCTTGATCGAGATGTAGAGCTCCTTGGCGATCTCCTTGTAGGCGTACCCCCGGGCGAGCAGCCGCAGCACCTCGCGCTCACGGTTGGTGAGCTGGTCCAGCTCCGGATCGGCCACCGGCGCGTCCGGACGGGCCGCGAACGCGTCCAGCACGAACCCCGCCAGCCGGGGGCTGAACACGGCGTCGCCGTCGGCCACCCGGCGGATCGCGGCGGCCAGCTCCTCCGGGGAGATCGTCTTGGTGACGTAGCCCCGCGCGCCGGCCCGGATCAGCCCGATCACGTCCTCCGCCGCGTCCGAGACGCTCAACGCCAGGAACTTGACCTGCGGATGGGTACGCCGCATCGCCTCCAGCACCGCGCGACCGCCGCCGTCCGGCATGTGCACGTCGAGCAGCACCACGTCGGGCAGCGTGGCGGCGATCCGGGTGACCGCCTCGCCGACCGTGCTCGCCTCCCCCACCACCTCGACGTGCGCACCCAGCTCGGCGCGGACCCCCGCGCGGAACATGGCGTGGTCGTCGACGAGGAAGACCCGCAGCCGCTCCGCGCCGGCACCCGCTCCCTCGACCGGTTCCATCGACTGCTCGGTCATCACTTGTCCCTTTCCGCCGTGGACGAGTCCCGGGAGATCGGCAGGATCAACCGGACCTCGGTCCCCTCCCCCGGCTCGGACCGGATCTCCGCCCGGCCGCCGTGCCGCTTCATCCGCCCGATGATCGAGCCCCGGACGCCGTGCCGGTGATCCTCCACCGTATCCGGGTCGAAGCCCTTCCCCCGGTCCCGGACGAAGACACTGACCTGTTCCGGCTCGACCTCGGCGTACAGCGAGACCGTCTGCACCCCGGCGTGCCGGGCGGCGTTCACCAGCGCCTCGCGCCCGGCCGCGACCAGCGCGCCGACCCGCTCGTCGGTCTCCCGGTCGCCGACCACCACCGCCTCGACGGTGATCGCGAAGGTGTCCTCGACCTCGGCGGCGGCCTGCTCCAGCGCGGCGGCGAAGCGCTCGGTCGGCGATCCGGTGGGCTTGTAGAGCCAGTTGCGCAGCGAGCGTTCCTGCCCCCGGGCGAGCCGCTGGACCGTCTTCACGTCGGCCGCGTTGCGCTGGATCAGGGCCAGGGTGTGCAGCACCTGGTCGTGCACCATCGCGGCCAGCTCGGCCCGCTCCTGCTCACGGATGCGCCCCTCGCGCTCCGAGCGGAGCTGGTTGAACGTCCGCCACAGCACCGGCGCGGCCACCACCCCGACCCCGGCGAGCCCGACCAGGGCGAAGATCACGCCGTTGAGCACCGCGTCGAAGTTCTGCGCCGGGGAGTAGACCGCGGCGACGCCGATTATGCCGACCGCGACCAGCACCCCGCCGCCGATGAACCGGAGCACGAAGGCCCGCCGGTCGCTCTCCTCCACCACCGCGCCCAGCCACGGCACCGGCATGGAGTCGCCCCACTGCCGCCGCCGCTCCGGGGCCGACTGGTGCCAGATCACCCCGGCGCCGACCGCGATGATCGCGACCAGCCACCCGGCGGTGCCGGCCGCGCCGACCGAGTCGAAGACCATCATCTGCACCAGCAGCACGCCGAGGCCGATCGCCACGAACGGCAGCAGCTGGGCGACGTCCCGGCGGGGCGGTACGGCGGTGTCGCCGGGCCGCAGCGGCACGACCGCCCAGAAGGCCGCGTAGAGCAGCAGGCCGAGACCACTCAGCCCGAGCAGCACCATGAAGGCGACCCGCACCCGCAGCACGGAGATGCCGAGGTGGTCGGCGATGCCGGCGGCCACCCCGGCGGCCATCCGGTGCTCGGGGGCGCGGTAGAGGCGAGGTGGCTGGGTCACGGCGTCGATCGGAGGCTCCCTGGTCACGACGGGCACGGGGCGGGCGACCGTTCGCTGCCGGCGCCGGTTCGATCGTCACACGCTGCGCCGCCGCCCGACCACGGGGACGCCCCCGACATTCCGGCCGCCCGGATCTCAGGGTGGGGTCAGGGTCGGGTCCTGAGGTCGTCCGGGCGGTCGGGGCAGCAGGATCGAGGGCATGACCGAGGAAGCTGCCCAGTCCCCCCGTCCCGGGGCGGCACAGCCCGGTGGACCGCCGCCCGCCGCGACGCCCGCCGACGGGACCGCGTCCACCGCCCCCGGGGCGCCGCCGCCGGTGGCCGCGCCGGGCGCCGTCGGGTGGACGCCGCCGCCCGGCGCCGGGCCGGGCGTGGATCCGGGCGCCGGGCCGCAGCCGCCGTCCGGCGGCGCCGGCTTCACCTCCCGGTACGGGCTGGTCCGCCCCCGCGACGGCCGCTACCTGGCCGGCGTCTGCGCGGCGATCGGCCGGGCCACCAACACCGACCCGGTGCTCTGGCGGGTGCTCCTCGCCGTGCTCGGCTTCTTCGGCGGCATCGGCATCCTGGTCTACGTCACCGCCTGGCTGATCATCCCCGGCGAGGGGGACAGCGCCTCCCCCGTCGAGTCGATGCTCGGTCGGGGCCGGTCCAGCATGTCCCCGATCACCGTGATCGTGCTCAGCATCCTGGTCGCGGTCAGCTTCGGCTACATCGTCACCGACGCGTTCCGGGCGGTGCTGCTCGGTGCCACGATCCTGATCGGCGGGGCGCTGATGCTCAACCGGGACAACCGGGGCACCGGGGCCACGCCGGCCGGTACGGTCCCGCCCGCACCGGCCGCCCCGCCCGGCCCGGTGCCGCCGGTCAGCTATCCCGCGCCGGCCGCGTACCAGGCCCCGCCGAGCGTCGCCGTGGCCCCCGGCGGGGCCCCGGCGCCGGCCGCGCCCGCGGACAACGTCCCGGTCACCGGCCAGCCGGCCGAGCCGACCGCCGAGCTGCCCGCCTGGCCGCCGGCCGCCCCGCCCGCGCCGACCGCCCCGCCCGCGCCGGCCCCCTTCCCCGGGGGTACGCCGACCGCCGGCTGGCCGCCGGCCGCGCCCACGTCCGGCTGGCCCGGCGCGACCTCGGGGGGCGCACCGGCCCGCCCCGCGCCCCTGCCGCCGAGCTACCGGCCCCCGTTCGCCCCGCACGGCCCGTACGCCGGCCAGGCGGGCATCCCGCCACTGCCGCCGCGACCGCCGCGACCGCCGAAGCCGCCGAAGCGCCCGCGTGAGCGCTCCCCGCTCGGCGCGGTGACCTTCTCGCTGATCTTCCTCGTCCTCGGCGTGGTCGCCGTCCTCGACCTGCTGGACGTCTTCGACGTCGGGGCGTCGGCGTACTTCGCCGCCACCCTGGCCACCATCGGGCTCGGCCTGCTGGTCGGTACCTGGTTCGGGCGGGCCCGGTGGCTGATCGCGCTCGGCGTGGTGGCCGCCGCCGCCCTCGGGATGGCCACCGTGGCCGAGTCCTACGACCGGGTCCGGGGCGTCGACGGCAACGTGACCTGGGCCCCCACCGACCACCGCGACCTCGCCGTCCGGTACGAGAACAGCTTCGGCGACGCGACCCTCGACCTGCGGGCGGTCGACTTCGACAAGAAGAACACCGAGATCACGGTCTCCGTCAACTTCGGCGAGTGCACCGTGGTGGTGCCGCCGAACGTCGACGTCACCACGGTGACCGACGTCAACGCCGGTGACGCGGTCGTCTTCGGCAAGCGCTCCGGCGGGCTGGACGGCCCGCTCCGGGAGACGACCGACCTGGGTGCCGACGGCGCCGGCGGCGGCACGCTGCGCCTCTACGTCCACGTGAACGCCGGCAACCTGGAGGTGACTCGGTGAAGGCCCACCGCACCGACGTCGTGTCGTTCGCCTTCGGGCTGATCTTCGTCGGGCTCGCCGCGTGGTGGCTGCTCGCCAAGTTGCTCGGGCTCGCCCTGCCACCCGTCGGCTGGTTCCTGGCCGGCGCGCTGATCGTGATCGGTCTCCTGGGCCTGGTGGGCGCGCTGCGCTCCGGGCGCTCCGCCGCGACCGGCAAGGACGCGGCCCCCGCCCCGGACCGCGTCGGGCCCACCTCCGCCCAGCCGGCCGCCGAACCCGCCGGTGACGAGCCGGACCGGCACACCGCCGATGTCGATCCGACCCGGTGGGACCTCGACCGGCCGGCCCCGGCCGACGAGCCGGCGGCATGGGGCACCGGGCGGTCGGACTGGGGCCAGCGGTCCGAATGGGGCGGGCCGTCCGAGTGGGAGGTGTCCGCGCCGGTGTCGGGCACGCCGACGGCCGGCCCACGGACCGGGGACGACGCCGACGAGTCGCCCACCGAGGCGGTCACCGACGTCCGCCCCGACGCGGTCGAGGACCGGCCCGCCGACGAGGACGACCGGCCGGGCCCGGTCGGCGGCGCGCCGTCCGGCGAGGAGCGCCCGCGCGGCTGACCACAGCGGTGCGGCCCGCCTCCGCAGCCGCCTATGCTGGCCGGTGGAGATCTCGCCTCCGCCGGCCGGACCGCGCCGACGTGGCCGCCGAGCCGGCCGGACCGCGCCGCCGTGGCGGTCCCGCCGCGATTCCCGTCTCTACCCCGTCAGGAGCCCGTCCGACATGACGCAGTCCCCCGCCGTGCGCCCCGCCGGCCGCTCCGGTCCGGTCGGCATCGGCGAGCGAGCCGCCCGTACCCTCGTCGCCGAGCTGGCCCGGATGAACGACCCGAAGGCCGCCCTGCTGGTCGGCGCGACGCCGGAGTCCGCGGTGCTGGCCGCGGCGATCGACGCGCTGCTGCCCGGCGACACCCTCACGCTGGTGCCCGCCGGGTCGACCGGCCCCGGGGCACTGCGGGAGCACGTCACCGCCCAGGGTCGCTGGGTCGCCGACCGGGTCCGCGTGGTCGACACGCTCACCGAGGCCGAGCCCGCCGCGGTGGTCATCGCCGGGGAGCCGTTCACCGGCACGGCCGACGAGACCCGCGGCGCCGTCGAGGGCCTGACGAAGTATCTCACCGACGGCGCGGTGCTGAGCGTGGCGACGACCGCCACGCCGGGGCGCACGGCGGGCGCGGCGGCGGAGCTGGACCGGCAGGGCGCGCTGTACGGCGTCGGCACCGACCTGGTGCTGCGCAACAACCCGCCGCTGCGGGTGTACCGGCTCCGCTTCACCCCGGCCGACGCCGCCTCGGCGGCGTCGCTCGCCCCGGCGTACCGCCCGTCGAGCGTGCCGCTGACCCGCGGCATGCACATCGACTCCAACGGGGTGGCTGCCGCCGGCATCACGCTCGGCCTGGCCGCGCTGACCCGGCTCGCCCGGCCGAAGTCGAAGCTCTGGCTGCTCCCCGCCCTGGCCGCCGCGCCGGTGGCGGCCTTCTTCCGGGACCCGGAGCGCGACGTGCCGGAGGACCCGTCGGCGGTGGTCGCCGCGGCCGACGGCCAGGTGCTGTCGGTCCAGCGGCTGCACGACGAGCGCTTCGGCGCGGGTGAGTGGCTGCGGGTCGCGGTCTTCCTCTCGGTGCTGGACGTGCACGTCAACCGCGCCCCGGTCGCCGGCAAGGTGGTCGACTACTTCGTCGCCGACGGCGGCTTCGCCAACGCGATGAAGCCGGCGGCGGAGCACAACGTCGCCGCGTACACGGTGCTGGACACCGCGCACGGCACGGTGGTCGTGGCGCAGCGCACCGGCCTGATCGCCCGGCGGATCGTGCAGCGGGCGCCGATCGGCGCGCTGCTGGCCAGGGGCGAGCGGTTCGGGCTGATCCGGTTCGGCTCGCGCACCGACGTCTACCTGCCGGCCGACGCCGCCGAGCCGCTCGTCGGGCCCGGCGACAAGGTGGTCGGCGGCTCCACCGTCATCGCCCGCTGGCGCTGACGCGGCGGGCACGGGGCAGACACGAAAGGGGCGCCGCGGGATCGCGGCGCCCCTTTCGGCGTACGTAAGGGTCAGGCGGTGCGACGCTGGCGGAGCCAGAGCACCGGGCCGCTGACCAGGTAACCGACCACGATCAGGGCGAAGGTGAGCCGGATGTCGACCAGCGCGCCGATCACCGGGGCCAGCCACACCCACGGCGGCAGCTTGACCAGGCGGGCCAGCTTCGCGTACGGGAAGCTGGAGACCATGGCGAAGGCGAGCAGCGCCACGCCGGCGACCTGGACCGTGCCCGGCACCGGCAGCCCGATGGCGACGGTGAGGGCGAGGACGGCGGCCGCCATCGTGGTGGGCACGCCGCAGAAGAACCGGCCGTCCTTCGGCGAGACGTTGAACCGGGCGAGCCGGATGGCCGCGCACGCCGCGACGAGGGCGCACGCCACCGCCGCCGCCGCGGTGGACACCGACCCGGCCAGCGAGGCGTAGACCACCACGGGGGCGGCCAGGCCGAACGAGCACATGTCGGCCAGCGAGTCCATCTGCGCGCCGAACGGGCTGGCCACGCCGAACTTGCGGGCGAGCGCGCCGTCGAGGCCGTCGAACACCACGCAGGCGATCAGGCACAGCGCGGCGACCCGCACCTCGCCCTGCATGGCGAGGAAGATCGCCAGCATGCCGAGCATCAGGCTGCTGAGCGTGCAGGCGTTGACCACCGCGAACTTCATCCGGCGGGCGACCGTCCGCTCGCCGGGGAGCAGCGGGATCGCCCTCGCCGGCTCGTCGACCGGGGTCGCCGGCGAAAGGGCGGGGCTGACCGGGGCGATCGACGCGACGTCGCCGCGCTCGAACCGGTTCAGACCGTAGCGGCGGCGCGGCCGGTCGGCGTACCGGTGCTCGGGCAGCGACAGGTCGGTGGCGCCGCGCAGGTCGCCGTCGCGGCGGCCCACCCGGACCAGCAGCACCTGCCGGGCGAACGTGCTGCTGCGGCGCAAGGAGCCCGCCCAGCGACGCCCTGCGGGGCGCGGACTGTCAGTGGTACGACGCCGGCGCCATGGGGCTCTCGGCACGTTTCCTCCATCACCGGATCGGCTGACCGCACGGGGGCGGGTGTCCGGCTGTCTCATGCCGGACCTTTCTGGCCCGGCAGCCATTTTGCGGAGTACACCATCGCATAAGGGAACGGGGATTGGCGATAGCTGCCGGCGGTACTTATATCTCCCTTAAACCGCGCGAACCGCCCTCTTACTCCCAACCCGGGCTCCATCGCCCGTTTCCTCCACCAACCCCACATCGAATGTACCGGACGCCCTCGCCACCGGCCCGGCCAGCGACCGCCGCCAGCCCCGATGTCCGATTACGGACCGTCATCAATGTCACAGCCAGCCGGGCGCACCAGGGCGCGGGCCGGCGACCGTCGTCAGCGGGACCGGTGGCCCAGCGCCAGGGCGGCGATCTCGGTGAGCCGCAGCCCGGCGAGCTGCTCCGGGGTGAACCAGGCGGCCCGGGCGGTCGAGCCCCCGGCCAGCTCCGTCACCCGCGGCTCGGTCGGCGCGTCGACCGCCACCCGGTAGACCACCCGGATGCCGTGCCAGTCCAGCGGGCGCCCCTCCGGGCCCAGCGCGGCCGGGTTGTGCAGGTTGTCGACGCCGACCAGCTCGACCACCCGGCCGAGCTGACCGGACTCCTCGACCAGCTCCCGCAGCAGGGCGGCGACCGGCTGCTCCCCGTGGTCGGTGCCGCCGCCGGGCAGGTGCCAGCGGCCGGCCCCCGGGTAGCCGTCGGCGATCATGGCGAGCAGCACCCGCCCGGCCGCGTCGGTCACCAGCCCGTACGCCCCGAAGCGCTGCCGCCGGTCGGCCGACGGCGCGCCCTCGTGGGGCAGCGCCCGGGGCAGGCCCGCCGGCAGGGGCGCGACGGGGAGGCCGAGCACCTCGGCGGTGAACGGCATCAGCGGCACCGCCGCCGCCTCGTCGGGGGCGAACCAGGCCAGCTCGTCGCTGCCGCCGGCCGGCTCCGGCCGCGGTTCGCCGCCACGCACCGCGACGTCGAAGACGAGGCGGTCGGTGTGCACCGCGACCCCGGAGTCACGGAACGTGGCCACGTCGGCGAGCACGGCCCGGAGCCCGGTCACCTCCACGGCGAAGCCGGTCTCCTCGGCGAACTCACGGACCACGGCGTGCGCGGGATCCTCCGCGTGCTCCAGCCCGCCGCCGGGCAGCTGCCACACTCCGGGGAACGGACACGAAGCCGAGCCCCGGGCCAGCAGCACCCGACCGTCGGCGCCCCGACACACCCCGTACGCCCCGACCCGCCGCCGTTCCTCCACCCGCCCGCACTCCCCCGCCCGCGCCGACCCGCTCCGTCGATCATGAGGTTAGCGGCAGCGGAACCGACGTGCCGCCCGGTCAACCTCATGATCAACGGACGGGTGGGAGAAGGGGCGCGGGGGCCGGGTCAGGCCAGTCGGGCGGCCTGGACGGCCTCGGCGGTGACCTCGGTCAGGCGGTCGGTGGGGAGGGCGCCCAGCTCCTCGCGGGCAAACCAGCGGGCCTCACAGGTGGAGCCGCCCACGTCGGCGACGGTGGGCGGGGCCGGCTTGTCGACCACGACCCGGTAGAACGCGCGGACGCCGTGCCAGTCGATCGGGTAACCCTCCGGGCCCAGGGACGCGGCGTCCCGGTGGCTGGCCACGCCGAGCAGCTCGACGAGGCGGCCGGTCTGCCCGGTCTCCTCGACCAGTTCCCGGATCAGGGCCGCGCCGGGCTGCTCGCCGTAGTCCGTGCCGCCGCCGGGCAGGTGCCAGCAGCCCGCGCCCGGGTAGCCGTCGGAGACCCGGGTGAGCAGCACCCGCCCGTCCGGGTCGGTCACCACGGCGTACGCGGCGAAGCGCTGGGCCCGGTGCAGCCCGTCCGGACCGGGCACGGCGTAGAACGAGGGGAACTCCGGCGGCTCGTCCGGCACGATGTCGGCGGACGAGGCGGGCACCCCGAGGGCGCGCGCCGTGAACGACCGCAGCGGCAGCTCGCGGGCCTCCTCCGGGGTGAACCAGCGGGCCAGGTCGGTCGGCCGGTCGACCCGGTCGGTGAGGGTCCCGCCCCGGACGGAGACGTGGTAGATCAGGCGGTCGGTGTGGATGGTGATGCCCCGGTCCGGCAGCGCCCGCATGTCGGCCAGCACGTCGTGCAGGCCGTCGACGGTGACGGAGAGACCGGTCTCGGCGGCGGTCTCGCGGACGACGGTGTGGTTCGGGTCCTCACCGTGATCGACCGCCCCGCCGGGCAGCGACCACGTGCCGGGAGTGCCGGAGCGCTCCGATGCGCGGACCAGCAACACTCGGCCGACCGAATCAGCACAAACTGCGTATGCCGCGATCCTGCGGAGCGGCTCCAGCATGGTGGTCACGGGGCCAAATTCTCCCCCGCCCGGGTTACCTGCATCGAAAAGAGTCAGATTCCTGACTCAATGCTCGCGCCTCAGGGGCAGGTCAGGGTAAGGCTCCGGGCGGTCACCGAGGTCGGCCGGGTCGGCGGCGCGGATGGTGGAGGCATGACTTCCACCGCCTCATCCCAGCCCCCGTACAAGCAGCTCCGCCGCCCCGTCACGGACCGGATGGTCGCCGGGGTGGCCAGCGGCCTCGGCCGCTACTTCGCCGTCGACCCCACGCTCGTCCGGGTGGTCTTCGCGGTCACCGGCCTGCTCACCGGCGGGCTCGCGCTGCTCGCGTACCCGATCATGTGGTTCCTGATGCCCGAGGAGCCGGCCGACGCCCCCGCCTGGCCGCACCCGGCGCAGGCCGCGCCGCCCACGGTGGCGCAGCCGACCGTGGCGCAGCCCACGCCGCCGACCTACCCGCCGGCGGCGTGAGGCCGGGTCACTCCCACTCGATGGTGCCCGGCGGCTTGCTGGTGACGTCGAGCACCACCCGGTTGACCTCGGCGACCTCGTTGGTGATCCGGGTGGAGATCCGGGCGATCACCTCGTACGGCAGCCGGGACCAGTCGGCGGTCATCGCGTCCTCGCTGGAGACCGGCCGCAGCACCACGGGATGCCCGTAGCTGCGGCCGTCGCCCTGCACCCCGACGCTGCGCACGTCGGCCAGGAGCACCACCGGGAACTGCCAGACGCCCCGGTCCAGCCCGGCGGCGGTCAACTCCTCGCGGGCGATCAGGTCGGCCTGGCGGAGCAGGTCGAGACGCTCCCGGTCGACCGCGCCGATGATCCGGATCGCCAGGCCGGGACCCGGGAACGGGTGCCGCCAGACCATCGCCTCCGGCAGGCCGAGCTGGAGACCGAGCGCCCGGACCTCGTCCTTGAACAGCGTGCGCAGCGGCTCGACCAGGCTGAACTTCAGGTCCTCCGGCAGGCCGCCGACGTTGTGGTGGCTCTTGATGTTGGCGGTGCCGGTGCCGCCGCCGGACTCGACCACGTCCGGGTAGAGGGTGCCCTGGACGAGGAACTCGACGTCGCCGTGGGCGGCGATCTCCCGCGCGGCGGCCTCGAAGACCCGGATGAACTCCCGGCCGATGATCTTGCGCTTCTGCTCCGGGTCGGTCACCCCGGCCAGCGCGCCCAGGAACCGGTCGGCGGCGTCGACCACCTTCAGCTTGATCCCGGTGGCGGCGACGTAGTCCTTCTCCACCTGCTCGGCCTCGCCCGCGCGCAGCAGGCCGTGGTCGACGAAGACGCAGGTGAGCTGGTCGCCGATGGCCCGGTGCACCAGCGCGGCGGCGACGGCCGAGTCGACCCCGCCGCTCAGTGCGCAGATGACCTCCTTGTCGCCCACCTGCTCGCGGATCCGGGCGACCTGCTCGTCGATGATGTTCTCGGGCGTCCAGGTCGGCGCGATGCCGGCGATGTCGTAGAGGAAGCGGCGCAGCATCTCCTGGCCGTGCGCGGTGTGCCCGACCTCCGGGTGGAACTGCACGCCGGCCCGGCGGCCGGCCAGGTCCTCGAACGCGGCGACCGGCGCGCCCGCCGACTCGGCGGTCACCGCGAAGCCCGCCGGGGCCTCCGTGACGCAGTCGCCGTGGCTCATCCACACCGGCAGGTCGTCCGGCAGCTCGCGGAGCAGCACGCCGGCCTCCGGGCGGGCGCGCAGCGGGGTGCCGCCGTACTCGCGGTTGCCGGTGCGGGCCACCGTGCCGCCGAGGGCCTGGGCCATCGCCTGGAAGCCGTAGCAGATGCCGAAGACCGGCACTCCGGAGTCGAACATGCCGGCGTCGATCTGCGGGGCGTCCGGCGCGTAGACGCTGGACGGACCACCGGAGAGGATGATCGCGGCCGGGTCCTTCGCCAGCATCTCGGCGACGGGCATCGAGTGGGGCACGATCTCGGAGTAGACGTTGGCCTCGCGCACCCGGCGCGCGATGAGCTGGGCGTACTGGGCTCCGAAGTCCACCACGAGGACGGGGCGAGGCGTGCTCATGTGCAGAAAGCCTACCCACCGTCACGCCCGCGCCCACGACACCCCGGCACACGTCACCCCCGCCGCGCGCGATCTTGCACCTTCCGCCCGGACATGCGGCCCGAAAGCCGCACAACGGGGGCCGAAAGTGCAAGACCGCGGGAGATCAGGGGCGGAGGGCGCCGGGGGCGTGCGGGGGCACCGCCGGGTGGCGCGGGGGGACCGGGTCCATCCGGGCGTACGGGGAGCCCACGGGCGGGCGGGGGTCCGGATCACCCTTGTTGGGCCAGAAGGACATGGCGCGTTCCGCCTGGGCGGTGATGGTCAGCGACGGGTTCACCCCGAGGTTCGCCGAGACCGCCGCGCCGTCGACCACGTGCAGCCCCGGGTGGCCGAAGACCCGGTGCCACGGGTCGACCACGCCGTCGGCCGGGGTGGCGCCGATCACCGCCCCGCCGAGGATGTGCGCGGTCATCGGGATGTCGAACGGCTCGGTCAGCGCCCCGCCGGGCGTACCGCCGATCTCCTCGGCGAGCAGCCGGGCCGCCCGGTTGCCCGCGGGGATCCACGTCGGGTTGGGCACGCCGTGCCCCGGCCCGGAGACCAGGCGCCGCCCCCACGGGCCGCGCCGCAACCGGGTGGTCAGCGAGTTGTCCGCCGACTGCATCACCAGGGCGATCACCGTCCGCTCCGACCAGTCGCGCACCGACAGCAGCCGGGCCGCCGGGCCGGGCCGGCGCAGCAGCGTGCCCAACCAGCGGCGCACCCGGTGCGGGCCGCCGTCGACCAGCAGCGACTGGAGCAGCCCCATCGCGTTGGAGCCCCGCCCGTAGCGGACCGGCTCGATGTGGGTCTGCGGGTCGGGGTGGAACGAGCTGGTGATCGCCACCCCCTCGGTGAAGTCGAGCCCGGCGGCGCGGGCCCGCCGGCGGGGCACCGAGGCGCCGAGGATCGCCTCCGAGTTGGTCCGGGTCAGCTCGCCGAGGCGGGGCGAGAGCGCGGGCAGCGCCCCCTCGGCCCGCATCGCGTGCAGCAGCCGCTGCGTGCCGAGGGCGCCGGCCGCGAAGACGACCTGGTCGGCGTGGACCACCTGCCGCCGTGCGCGCGGCCAGGCCCCGGTGCGCACGGTGTGCACCGCGTACCCGCCGCCGTCGGCCGGGCGCACGGCGGTCACCGTGGTCAGCGGGTGCACCCGGGCGCCGAGCCGCTCGGCCAGCCACAGGTAGTTCTTGACCAGGGTGTTCTTCGCGCCGTACCGGCAGCCCGTCATGCACGCGCCGCAGTGCGTACAGCCGGTGCGCTCCGGGCCGGCGCCGCCGAAGTAGGGGTCGGCGACCCGCTGACCGGGCCGACCGATGTGCACGCCGACCGGGGTGGCGTGGAAGGTGTGCCCGACCCCCATCCGCTCGGCCACCGCCCGCATCGCCCGGTCCGCGGGAGTGACGACGGGGTACGCGGTGACGCCGAGCATCCGCTTCGCCTGGTCGTAGTGGCGGGCCAGCTCGTCGCGCCAGTCGGTGATGCCCCGCCACTGCGGGTCGACGTAGAAGGCGTCCAGCGGCTCGTAGAGGGTGTTCGCGTAGACCAGCGAGCCGCCGCCCACCCCGGCCCCGGAGAGCACCAGCACCCCGCCGCCGGCCTTCCGGTCGGCCGCCCGCAGCAGGGTGATCCGCTGGAGGCCGTAGCAGCCGAGGCGGGGCGCCCAGAGGAAGCGGCGCAGCCGCCAGGAGGTCTGCGGGAACTCGTCGTCGGCGAAGCGGCGCCCGGCCTCCAGCACACCGACCGCATAGCCCTTCTCGGCCAGCCGGAGCGCGGTGACGCTGCCGCCGAAGCCGGACCCGATGACGACCACGTCGTACCGCATGAACGCATCATTACCGCTGAGTAGCCATCGCGCCAGCACGGGTTTCCGCGCGATCATGCTCCCGTCCGTCGATCCGGGGACGCCCACCCGAACCCGGGCCCGGAGTCCGAACGTTGTCTCACACGGGGGTGTCGCATGGCTCAGGGGACAGGGGCACAGCGCCCGAGGTGGGTGCTGGGGCTCGCCGCCCTCGCGGCGGTGGTGCTGGTGGCCGCCGGCGTGCTGGTGGTCACCCGCCTCGTCGGCGACGACGGGTCGCGGCGGATCGGCCCGACCGCCGCCACGCCGACCGCGAGCGCCACACCGACCGCGGATCCCACCCCGAGCCCCACGGCTCCGCCGGGCGCCGGCATCACCGGCCCGCTCAACCTCCTACTGGTCGGGGTGGACACCCGGGTCAGCGTGCCCGGCTGGGAGCCGCACGGCGACGCCGTGCTGGTGGTCCACGTGCCGAAGGGGCTCGACCGGGCGTACCTCTTCTCCCTCCCCCGCGACCTGCTGGTCGACATCCCGGCCTTTCCGAAGGCCGACTACGGCGGCGGGAAGACCAAGCTCACCCACGCGATGAGTTACGGCAGCCGGGTGCCGGGCAAGCCCAAGGAGCCGAGCACCGAGCAGGGCTACGAGCTGCTGCGCAGCACGGTCAGCGGCTACACCGGGCTGCGCTTCGACGCCGGCGCGGTGCTCACCTTCAACGGCTTCGACAAGCTGGTGGACGAGCTGGGCGGGGTGGACCTCTACGTCGACCAGCGGGTGGTCTCGCTGCACCGCCGCCCCGACGGCCGGCACCGGGAGCCCGCCCCGGGCGGCGGCGGCTACGTCGGGCCGCAGATGGTCTACGAGAAGGGCGAGCGACACCTCACCGGCTGGCAGGCGCTGGACTACGCCCGGCAGCGCTACATCACCGGCGGCGACTACGCCCGGCAGCGCCACCAGCAGCAGCTGGTCAAGGCGCTGGTGACCAAGATCCTCGACGAGGACCTGGCGCGGCAGCCGGAGCGCGTCCAGCGGGTGGTGGACGCGCTCGGCGACACGCTGGTCTACGCGGGCGGGCCGCGGATCGTGGACGTCGCGTACGCCCTCGGCGGGCTGTCGCCGGACCGGTTCGTGCTGGTCGGCCTGCCCGGCGAGGGGGTGGGCCAGGGCAGCGCCTACCGGGGCGAGCAGCTCAAACCGACCGGCCGGACGTTCCTCACCGAGCTGCGCGCCGGCCGGGCGGACGCGTACCTCGCCGCCCACCCGGAGCTGCGCGTCAAGGGCTGACCACCGTCACAGCGGCTCGGGCCGGGCGGGGCGCTCGGTGCCGCGCAGCCAGTCGTCGAAGAGGTCGTCGAGCTTCTTGCCCGAGACCCGCTCGGCCAGCGCGACGAACTCGGCCGTGGTGGCGTTGGCGTCCCGCTTCTGCGCCGCCCACGTCCTCAGGATCTCGAAGAACGCCTTGTCGCCGACGGCCACCCGCAGCGCGTGCACGGTCATCCCGCCGCGCTGGTAGACCGACTCGCTGAACAGGTTCGCCACCCCCGGCTCGCCGGGCGGCGTCCGCCAGACCTGGCCGGACGATCCGGCGTACCGGTCGTCGAACGCCTGCTGGGCGGTGCGCCCGCCGTCGTGCTCGGCCCAGAGCCACTCGGCGTACGTGGCGAGCCCCTCGTTGAGCCAGATGTCCTGCCACCTCGCCAGCGACACGCTGTTGCCGAACCACTGGTGGGCCAGCTCGTGCGCGACCACCCCGGTGTTCTCGCCGCTGCGGAAGAAGCCCGCCGAGTAGACCGGGCGGCTCTGCGTCTCCAGGGCGTACCGGATCCGGGCGTCGGAGATCACCACGCCGCCGTACGCCCCGAACGGGTACGGCCCGAAGACGC
This sequence comes from Micromonospora sp. NPDC002717, assembly GCF_040295705.1. NCBI lineage: Bacteria > Bacillati > Actinomycetota > Actinomycetes > Micromonosporales > Micromonosporaceae > Micromonospora > Micromonospora sp. NPDC002717. The sequence continues at coordinate 315,534 of NZ_JBEOVW010000003.1, forward strand.
TCTCCAGGTAGTCGGCCACCTCGACCGTGTCGGCGATCGACCGGTCCGCCGCACCCTCCGGCAGGTCGGTGGTGACCGCGTGGAACACCGGCCGCCCCTTGTGCTTGCCCTCCGTGATCCGGAACTTCCCGATCACGACGGTGCTGAGGTAGCTCGCCATCGGGCTGCGCTCGGCCCACTTCCAGGTGGTCCAGTCGCCGGCCGTGCTCTTCCCCTCCGGCACGCCGTTGCTGACCGCCGTCAGTCCCTTCGGGACGGTGATCTCGAAGTCGTAGGTGGCCTTGTCCGAGGGGTGGTCGTTGACCGGGAACCAGGTGCTCGCCGACTCGGGCTGGCCGAGCGCGATGGCGCCGTCGCCGGTGTGCAGGAAGCCCCCGACGCCGAGGATCTCGTTGCGCAGCGGCTCCGGCTCGCCCTCGTACGCGATCTCGGCGACGAAGCCGTTACCCGCGATCAGGCCGGTGGCCGGCGTGACCACCAACTCGTCGTCCTTGCGGCTGTGCTTCGCCGGGGCGCCGTCCACCGTCACCGACCGCACGGTCAGCCCGGCCAGGTCCAGGTTGAACGCCGACAGGTCCTGCGTCGCCGCCGCCTGGAGCGTGGTGGTGCCGGTGAGCCGGTCCTGCTCCGGGTGGTAGCGGACCTTGACCGTGTAGCGGCTGACGTCGTACCCGCCGTTGCCGTAGGTCGGGAAGTACTCGTCGCCGACGCCGGCCGCCCCGGGCTTGAACTGGCGGGCCGCGCTCGGCGACGCGGCGGTCGTGGCCGGGGCCGGGGCCGGTTCGTCGGCCGACCCGCACCCGGTCAACCCGAGCGCCCCGACCAGCAGCAGGCCGGTGCCCGCGCCCAGAACCCGCCGCGACAGCGTCATCGCCTCGTCCCTTCCCCTGTGCCGCCGGCTGCCCGCCGGCGACCCGTGCCGGACCCGCGCCCGGCCGGTCCGCGGCAGCCTACCGAGCGGCCCTGAAATCCGCGTCAGGGCAGGGCGGGGGCGGAGTCGCCGACGAGCCAGGCGTCGAAGAGCTGGCGCAGGGACCTCCCGGAGACCCGTTCGGCCAGGACGACCAGGTCCTCGGTGGTGGCGTTGCCGCCCCGCCGCTCGGCCGTCCAGGTGCGCAGGATGCGGAAGAACGCGTCGTCGCCGACCGTGCGGCGCAGCGCGTGCACGGTGAGCGCCCCGCGCTTGTAGACGGCCGTGCCGAACAGCCCCGACCGTCCGGGGTCGACGACCGGGCGGGACCAGTCGGTGGCGGCGTACTCCAGTTCGAAGGCGCGCTGCGCGGTGCGACCGCCGTCGTGCTCCTCCCACAGCCACTCCGCGTAGCTGGCGAAGCCCTCGTTGAGCCAGATGTCGCTCCACCGGGTCAGCGTCACGCTGTTGCCGAACCACTGGTGGGCCAGCTCGTGTGCGACCACCCCCGGGTTGGGGCGGCCGTTGCGGAAGAAGCCGGGCCCGTAGACCGGCCGGGACTGGGTCTCGAGCGCGTAGCCGACCCGGTCGTCGGTGACCACGACCCCGCCGTAGGCGTCGAACGGGTACGGCCCGAACCGGCTGGCCAGGAAGTCGGCGATCTCGCCGGTGCGGGCGAGCGAGGCGGCCTCCGGGCCGGTGGCCGGCAGGCGCGCCGGCACGGCGGTGACCATCGGCTTGCCGGCGTGCGAGCCGGTCTCCACCCGGTAGGCGCCGATCACGAGGGTGGTGAGGTAGCTGGCCATCGGTGCCCGCTCGGCCCACCGCCAGGTGGTCCAGCCGTCGGCGCTCGTCCTCTCCCCCGGCACCCCGTTGCTCAGCGCGGCCAGCCCGTCCGGAACGGTCACCTCGATGTCGTACGTGGCCTTGTCCGACGGGTGGTCGTTGACCGGGAACCAGGTGGCCGCCGACCAGGGCTGCCCGAGCGCGATCGCGCCGTCGGCGGTGTGCAGGAACCCGCCGCTGCCGAGCTGCCCGTCGGCCTTCGCGGTCGGCACGCCCGAGTAGTCAACCTCGACCGCGAACCGCCGGCCCTGCGGCAGCCCGTGGCGCGGGGTGACCACCAGCTCGTCGCCGTCGCGCCGGTGCTCGGCGCGGGCGCCGTCCGTCGTGACCGCGGTGACGTCGAGGCCGACGAGGTCGAGGGTGAACCGGGACAGCCCGTGCACCGCCGTCGCCACGACCTTCGCCCGCCCGGTCAACCGGTCGGTCGCCGGGTCGTAACGGACCGTCAGGCGGTAGTGCGAGACGTCGTACCCGCCGTTTCCGGCGCCCGGCACGTACGGGTCGGCGAGGTCGACGCTGCCCGGGCGCAGACCGTCGCGCCCGCCCTGCCGGTCGGGGGCGTCGGTGGTGCAGGCGACCAGCAGCGCGACCGCCGCCACGGCGACGAGCGTCGGCCGGATCCGGTCACGAGTACGACGCACCGGCCGAGCCTATCGGCGCGACCGGTGCGCGCGGTGCTTCTTCGTGCGGTCAGCGGTCGAGGACCAGGCCGACCTTCTGGAACTCCTTGAGGTCGCGGTAGCCGCACTTGGCCATCGCCCGGCGCAGCCCGCCGAAGAGGTTGAGCTGGCCGTCCGGCTCGTCGGCCGGGCCGAAGAGCAGCTGCTCCATCGACCCCAGCGGCTCGCCGGCCACCTCGAACGCGCCCCGGGGCAGGGACGGGTGGCTGGCGGCGGAGTGCCACCAGGCGCCGCCGGCCGGCGCCTCCGCGCAGAGCGACAGCGGCTCGCCGAGCATCACCGCGTCCGCGCCGCAGCCGAGGGCCTTCGCGATGTCGCCCGAGGTCTGGATGTCGCCGTCGGCGATCAGGTGCACGTACCGGCCACCGGTCTCGTCGAGGTAGTCGCGGCGGGCCGCGGCGGCGTCGGCGATCGCGGTCGCCATCGGCACCCGGATGCCGAGCACGGAGTCCGTGGTCGACCAGTCGTCGCCGCCGATGCCGACGATCACACCGGCCGCGCCGGTGCGCATCAGGTGCAGCGCCGTCTTGTAGTCGGTGCAGCCGCCGACGATGACCGGGAGGTCCAGGTCGGCGATGAACTCCTTGAGGTTCAGCGGCTCCTCGGTGGTGGAGACGTGCTCGGCCGAGACGATGGTGCCCTGGATGACCAGGATGTCGACGCCGGCGTCGAGGATCACCGGGGCCAGCGCCAGGGTGTGCTGCGGGCTGACCCGCACGGCCACCGTCCCGCCGCCGGCGCGCAGCTCACGGACCCGCTCGGCGATCAGGTCGGGGCGGATCGGCTCCGCGTACACCTCCTGGAGCCGCTTGGTGGCACGGGCGTCCTCGCCCAGCGCGGACAGCTCCTCCAGGACCTTCGTCGGGTTCTCGTAGCGGGTCCACAGGCCCTCGACGTTGAGCACGCCGAGACCGCCGAGCTGGCCGAGCCGGACGGCGGACGCCGGGCTCATCGTCGCGTCGGAGGGGTGCCCGACGCAGGGGATGCCGAACTGGTACGCGTCGAGCTGCCAGGCGGTGGAGACGTCGTCGACGTCCCGCGTCCGGCGGCTCGGCACGATGGCGATGTCGTCCAGGTGGTAGCCGCGCTGCGCGGTCTTGCCCAGCCCGATCTCGACCACGTCACGCATGGGGGACTCCAGTTGTCACAGGGGGATGGTCAGCGGGAGTGGTAGTTGGGCGCCTCGACGGTCATCTGGATGTCGTGCGGGTGGCTCTCCTTGAGCCCGGCCGCCGTGATCCGGATGAGCTGACCGCGGCGGTGCAGCTCGGGGATGCTCTCCGCGCCGACGTACCCCATCGCGGCGCGCAGCCCGCCGATGAGCTGGTGGGCGACGGCGGACAGCGGGCCGCGGTAGGGCACCTGGCCCTCGACGCCCTCGGGGACCAGCTTGTCCTCGGCGAGCACGTCCTGCTGGAAGTAGCGGTCCTTCGAGTAGGACTTGGCCTGGCCGCGGGACTGCATCGCGCCGAGCGAGCCCATACCCCGGTAGGCCTTGTACTGCTTGCCGTTGATGAAGATCAGCTCGCCGGGGCTCTCCTCGCAGCCGGCCAGCAGGCTGCCGAGCATCACCGTGTCGGCGCCCGCGACCAGCGCCTTGGCGATGTCGCCCGAGTACTGGATGCCGCCGTCGCCGATCACGGGGACGCCGGCCGGCCGCGCGGCGCGGGCCGCCTCCATGATCGCGGTGATCTGCGGTACACCGACCCCGGCGACGATCCGCGTGGTGCAGATGGCACCCGGGCCGACCCCGACCTTCACGCCGTCGGCGCCCGCGTCGACCAGCGCCTTCGCGCCGGCGTACGTGGCCACGTTGCCGCCGACGATGTCGATCGTGACGTCCTTCTTGAGCTGGCGGACCATGTCCAGCACCGCCCGCTGGTGGCCGTGCGCGGTGTCCACGATCAGCACGTCGACGCCCGCGTCGACCAGCGCCCGGGCCCGCTTGTACGCGTCGTCGCCCACCCCGACGGCGGCGGCGACCCGCAGCCGGCCGGCGTCGTCCTTGGTGGCGTTCGGGTACTGCTCGCTCTTGGTGAAGTCCTTGACCGTGATCAGCCCGCGCAGCCGGCCCGACTCGTCGACGATCGGCAGCTTCTCGACCTTGTGCTGGCGCAGCAGGCCCAGGGCGTCGTCCTTGCTCACCCCGACCGGGGCGGTGACCAGCGGGGTGCGGGTCATGATCTCGCGGACGGGGGTGGCCGGGTCGGAGACGAAGCGCATGTCGCGGTTGGTGACGATGCCGACCAGCTGGCCCTCGCCGTCCACCACCGGCACGCCGGAGATGCGGTAGCGCCCGCAGAGCGCGTCCACGTCCCGCAGGGTGTCGTTGGGGCTGGCGGTCACCGGGTTGGTGATCATGCCGGACTCGGAGCGCTTGACCAGGTCGACCTGGAGGGCCTGGTCCTCCAGGGAGAGGTTGCGGTGCAGCACGCCGATGCCGCCCTGGCGGGCCATCGCGATCGCCATCCGCGCCTCGGTCACCGTGTCCATCGCGCTGGAGAGCAGCGGGACGCTCAGGTTGATGTTGCGGGTCAGCTTCGTCACCGTGTTGACCCGGCTGGGCACCACGTCCGACTCGCCCGGCTGGAGCAGCACGTCGTCGAAGGTCAGGCCGAGCGGGACCACCCGGGCCGAGCCGGCGGGCAACTCCGGCAGGTGGCCACCCAGCTCGCCGCTGTCGGCGGCGGTCGGCAGATCGGTGCTGGGCGAAATTTCCACGATTGCTCCCCTGAGCTGCTCGGACGGGCTTCAGCGAGGTGGCGCGGGCGGGCGCCGGCGCACGCCGGGTGACTGCGCGTCGTCCCATCGTACCCACTGACCTGGGCCGCTTCCGCCGGTGGCGGCGCAGGTCACCGAGGGCCCGGGGGCGGACGCGGCCCCTGCGTTGGGTCTACGGTGAGGGGGTGCACGACGAGCCCATCGACCCCTTCAACGGCGACCCGGCCGATCCGGCCGCCGGTCTGCACGATCCGGGCGACGACGCCCCGCTCGACCCGCTGACCGACGTCGAGCGGCAGGACGTGCTGGAAGACCTCGCCGACCTGGAGATCTACCAGGCGCTGCTGGCGCCGATCGGGGTGCGCGGGCTGGTCATCGAGTGCGAGGACTGCCGGGAGCCGCACTACTTCGACTGGGACCTGCTCCGGGGCAACCTGCGTCACCTGCTCAGCTCCGGGCGGCCCCGGGTGCACGAGCCGGCCTACGACCCCGACCCGGACCACTACGTCACCTGGGACTACGCCCGGGGCTACGCGGACGGCGTGCACGACACCCTGACCGAGGGCTCGGACGAGGAGCACGACACGGAGAGCTGAGGCACGCGCGCCGCCGCTGGGGGCACAGGCCGTCAGCCACACCGACAGCTCACCGGCCCGGCGCCGCGCGCTCGGCACCGAGCTGCAGCCGGCGGCCGCGCTCGCCACCCCATCGGCCAGGCGCTTCCGGGCTCAGCCCACCGGCCCGGCATCCGGGCTCAGGCCACCAACCCGGCGCGGAAACCGGCGGCCACGGCGTGCGCGCGGTCCCGGGCGCCGAGCTTGCGGAACAGCCGGCGGGCGTGGGTCTTCACCGTGTCCTCCGAGACGAACAACTCCCGGCCGATCTCGGCGTTGCTCTTGCCCTCCGCCATGCCGAGCAGCACCTGGAGTTCGCGCTCGGTCAGCCCGATCTGGGACCGGCCGCCGCGCGCGCCGGACGCGCCCCGCTGCCCCGCGGGCACCGCCTCCGCCGGCTCACCGGCCGGGTCGGCCGGCTCGGCGGGGTCGTCGCCGCGTTGCGCCGGCACCACGGTCGGCGCGCCGCCCGCGCCGTCGGCGGACGGGGTCGACCAGGCGGGGCCCGGGTCGGCCGGCGGTCGGCCGGCCGGGGTGGCGCGGGGCCCGCCGACCGCCGCGGTGTCCCGCGCCGGGTCGGCGATCCGGCTCCGGGTCGCCCGGCCGGGGGCGACGAGCAGCAGCAGGGCCTTGGCCACCGCGCTGGTCAGGTCGTGGTCCGCGCCCTGGATCAGGCCCCGGGCGCCGGCGCTGATGGTGGCGGCGGCCGCCTCCGACTCCTCGGTGCCGAGCAGCAGCACGGAGGCCTGCGGCGCGCGGGCGAGCACCCGGCGCACGAAGCCCGCGCTGTCCGGCCGGGTGAGGGCCGTGTCCGCCAGAACCACGTCGGCCGGACGCTCGGCCAGACGCAACATCACCTCGGGATCGGAGACGGCGGTCCGCACGACGGCGGACAGCCCGAGCCGGGCCGCCGCGGACGTCAGATGCTGCGCCGCAAGCGGTGTCCGAACGCACACGAGAACCGTACGCACAGTGGTCTCCTCTCCGCCCACGAGCAGACCATGACCGAGTCCGGTCGCGAGGAGGTTCCCGGCAATCCTCCGAACTTTTCCGACAAGTAGGGCATATGCCGCTAGTTGTCCAAGGTTTTCGATCACAGAAGTGTGAGCCGGGGAAGGTCCGGGTAGGGAGCATCCAGGCCGGAAACGGCGCGCCTGCGCGGACCGCCGCCCGGACGCCGGTTCACATGGATCTCCGCGGTGCCGCGCGGGAGGAGGGGTGCTGATGTCGAACGTACGTAGACTGCCCGGACCCATCGTCGATCTCTGGGACTGGCAGCGGCTCGGTGCCTGCCGGGGCCGGGACAGCGCACAGTTCTTCCACCCCGACGGCGAGCGCGGCTCGTCGCGCCTGCGCCGCGAGTCCGGCGCCAAGGCCGTCTGCCGCACCTGCCCCGTCCGGGCCGAGTGCGCCGCGCACGCCCTCTCCGTGCGGGAGCCGTACGGCGTGTGGGGCGGCTTCAGCGAGTCCGAGCGGCTGCGGCTGCTCGCCGTCGGCTGGGAGGACCTGGCCGACCGCCGCAAGACCCGGGTCGACATCGCCCGCCTGGAGGCTCGCCTGGGCCGGCCGCACAAGTCGACCGTCCCGGCCCAGCGCAAGATCGCCTGAGCCCGGCCACCCGAGGACCACACCGACGCCGCGCCCCCGCCCGGGGCGCGGCGTCGCGCCGTCCCCAGGTCCACGGCGGCGTGCCGCCCGCGAAAAGGCGTCGGGGCGCACCGTCACGCGGACGGTGCGCCCCGACGAGGCGTACGGCGAGGGTCAGAAGCCCGGGCCGTGCTGGTGGCCGTGACCGTGGCCGTGGCCGTGCCCACCGGCGGCGGCCGGCTCGGCCTTCTCCGGCTTCTCCACCACGAGGCTCTCCGTGGTGAGCAGCAGGCCGGCGATCGACGCGGCGTTGCTGACCGCGTTGCGGGTCACCTTCACCGGGTCGAGGATGCCGGACTTCGCCAGGTCGACGTACTCGCCGCTGGCGGCGTCGAGGCCGTGGCCCCACTCCTTGCCGACGACCTTCTGCACCACGACGTAGCCGTCGTGGCCGGCGTTCTGGGCGATCCAGCGCAGCGGCTCGACCAGCGCCTTGCGCACGATCGAGACGCCGACCTTCTCGTCACCGGTGAAGCCGAGGTCATCGTCCAGCGCCGGCAGGATCTGCGCCAGGGCGGCGCCGCCGCCCGGGACGGTGCCCTCCTCGACCGCGGCCTTGGTCGCGGCGATCGCGTCCTCGATGCGGTGCTTGCGCTCCTTCATCTCGACCTCGGTCGCGGCGCCGACCTTGATGACCGCGATGCCGCCGGACAGCTTGGCCAGCCGCTCGGCGAGCTTCTCCCGGTCCCAGTCGGAGTCGGAGGCCTCGATCTCCTTGCGGATCTGGGCCACCCGGTCCGCGACCTCGCTCGCCTGGCCGCCGCCGTCGACGATCGTGGTGTTCTCCTTGTCGACCACCACGCGCCGGGCGCTGCCGAGCACCTCCAGGCCCACCTGGTCGAGCTTGTAGCCCAGCTCCGGGGCGACCAGCTCGGCGCCGGTGAGGATCGCCATGTCCTGCAGCATCGCCTTGCGGCGGTCGCCGAAGCCCGGGGCCTTGACCGCGCAGACCTTGAGGGTCTTGCGGATCGAGTTGACCACCAGGGTGGACAGCGCCTGGCCCTCGACGTCCTCGGCGATGATCAGCAGCGGCTTGCTGTTCTGGAGGACCTTCTCCAGCAGCGGCAGCAGCTCCTCGATCGCCGAGATCTTCTGGGTGGTGATCAGGATGTACGGGTCCTCCAGGACCGACTCCTGCCCCTCCACGTCGGTGACGAAGTTCGGCGAGATGAAGCCCTTGTCGAACTGGAGGCCCTCGGTGACGTCCAGCTCGGTGGTGAGCGCGGAGCCCTCCTCGACGGTGATGACACCGTCGCGGCCGACCCGCTCCATCGCCTCGGCGATCAGCTCGCCGATGGTGGCGTCCTGCGCGGAGATGGTCGCGACGTGCGCGATCGACTTCTTGTCGGCGACCTCGACCGCGCGGCCGAGCAGCGCCTCGGAGACCTTGGCGGCCGCCGCGTCGATGCCCCGCTTGAGGCCGGTCGGGTTGGCGCCGGCCGCCACGTTGCGCAGGCCCTCGCGGACCATCGCCTGGGCCAGCACGGTGGCGGTGGTGGTCCCGTCGCCGGCGACGTCGTTGGTCTTGGTCGCCACCTCCTTGACCAGCTGCGCGCCGAGGTTCTCGTACGGGTTGGTGAGCTCGATCTCCTTGGCGATGGTCACGCCGTCGTTGGTGATCGTGGGCGCACCGAATTTCTTGTCCAGGACGACGTTGCGCCCGCGCGGGCCGAGGGTCACCTTGACCGCGTCCGCGAGGGCGTTGACACCGTGCTCGAGCAGGTGCCGGGCGTCGTCCGAGAAGCTCAGGATCTTCGCCATGAATGTCCCTTCGAAGCGACGTTGCCCCGGCCCGGCGAGCCGGACCGGGGCAACGACACTGATCGGTTGCTTACTTCTCGATGACCGCGAGGACGTCGCGGGCGGAGAGCACCAGGTACTCCTCGCCGGCGTACTTGACCTCGGTGCCGCCGTACTTCGAGTAGATGACGGTGTCGCCGACCTTGACGTCAACCGGGATCCGGTTGCCCTTGTCGTCGACGCGGCCCGGGCCGACAGCGAGGACGGTGCCCTCCTGCGGCTTCTCCTTGGCGGTGTCGGGGATCACGATGCCCGACGCCGTGGTGGTCTCAGCCTCGTTCGCCTGGACCAGGATCCGGTCCTCGAGCGGCTTGATCGCAACCTTGGTCGCGGTAGTCACGGGCATACCCTCCTGGGGTACTGGTTTCGTTACCGGCCGGCGAGCCGACCAGCGTCAATCTGCCACATGCCACCGGGCGGGGCCGTCGTCGCGGGTGCCGGTCCGCCTGGCGTTCAGCGCCCGGGCCTGACGGCCCGGAAGCTGGCACCCTCGGGGTGAGAGTGCTAATCGCAGGTTATTCCTCGGCTAGCACTCCGTCAAGGAGAGTGCCAACCCGCCGGCCGGCGCGTCGGGCCGGGCGGCCAGAATGACCGCGTGGACCTCGACCAGCTCGCCGCCCTGCGTACGCCCGAGGGGTCGGTCGCGCTCGACGCGGCCGCGCGGGTGGCCGGCGGCGACCCGCTGGCCGCAGCGGCCGCGCTCCGTTCCGCCGGGATGCCGCCCGCGCTGGCGGCGGCCGCGCTCACCCAGGCCGAGCTGCGCCGCCGGGCGGTCGGCAAGTTCGGGCCGGCGGCGGCGGGGATGTTCCTGACCCGGGCCGGGCTGGAGCAGGCCACCCGCGGCCCCGTCGCGGCGCGGCGCGCCGGCCGGCTGCGCGCCGCTGGCGTGCGCACCCTGGCCGACCTCGGGTGCGGCCTCGGCGCGGACGCGCTCGCCGCCGCGCGGGCCGGCATCCGGGTGTACGGGGTGGAGGCCGACCCGGTGACCGCCGCGATGGCCGCCGCCAACGCGGAGGCGGCCGGGCTGGCCGAGCTGTTCACGGTGGAGTGCGGCGACGCCACGGCGTTCGACGTCAGCCGGGTCGACGGGGTGTTCTGCGACCCGGCGCGGCGGAAGGCGGGCACCGGGCGGCGGGTCTTCGACCCGAACGCCTACTCCCCGCCCTGGGACTTCGTCGTCGGCCTGGCCGCGCGGGTGCCGTACACGGTGGTGAAGGTGGCGCCCGGGATCGACCACGCGCTGATCCCCGCGGGCGCCGAGGCGGAGTGGGTGAGCGCGGACGGCGACCTGGTCGAGGCGGCGCTGTGGTGCGGCCGGCTCGCCGAGGTCCCCCGCCGGGCCACCCTGCTGCGCGGTGCCGCCGCGCACGCGCTGACCGGCTCCGGCGACGCCGAGGCGCCGGTCGGGCCGGTCCGCCGCTTCCTGTACGACCCGGATCCGGCGGTGGTCCGCGCGCACCTGGTCGCGGAGCTGGCCGGCGCCCTCGACGCGACGCTGGCCGACCCGAGCATCGCCTACCTCTACGCGGACGCCCCGGCGGCGACCCCGTTCGCCCGCTGCCTGGAGGTCACCGACGTGCTGCCGTTCTCGCTCAAGCGGCTGCGGGCGCTGCTGCGGGAGCGCCGGGTCGGGCGGGTGGAGATCCTCAAGCGCGGCTCCGCGCTAGAGCCGGAGAAGCTGCGGCGGGATCTGCGGCTGGCCGGCGACGAGGCGGCCAGCCTGGTGCTGACCCGGGTCGCCGGGGCGCCGACGGCGCTGGTCTGCCGGCCGGTCGGGTAGCCGGCCTTATCGGCTCGCGGGTCACCCGGACCCGGGTTAGCTTGACGGTCATGGCGGGACAGGGCACTCCGGCGACCGCGCTGCTGACGAAGCGGAAGATCGCCCACAGCACGCATCCGTACGACGTCTCCCCCGACGCGCCGAACTACGGCGCGCTGGTCGCGGCGGCGCTGGGGGTGCCGCCGGAGCGGGTGTTCAAGTCGCTGGTCGCCGAGGTCGACGGCGCGCTGACCGTGGCGGTCGTGCCGGTCACCGGCGAGCTGGACCTCAAGGCGCTCGCCGCGGCGGTCGGCGGCAAGCGGGCCGCCATGGCCGACCGGGCGGTGGCCGAACGGGTCACCGGCTACGTGCGCGGCGGGATCAGCCCGCTCGGTCAGCGTCGGCGGCTGCCCACGGTGCTCGACTCGTCGGCGCTCGACCATCCCACCGTCTACGTCTCGGCGGGCCGGCGCGGCCTCCAGCTCCAGCTCGCCCCGCAGGACCTGGTCGCCCTCACCGGGGCGGCCACGGCCCCGCTGTCCGCCCGCTGAGCTGCGCCGCTCCCTGAGCAGGCGGGAGAGCGCTCCCGTGCGGGCGACGGCCGGGCGACAGAGACGTTGCTGAATTGTTACTGCCGACAACAAACTCGCCACCTCGGCACTCTTGTGCCCGCAGTGTGACGCGGAATACGTTGCCGGACACAACAAACCAGCATCATCCCCCACCCCCGAAAGGACCCTGCACATGCGCAAGGGCTTCCTCACCCTCGCCGCCGTGGGCCTGCTCGCCACCGGCGGCATGACCGCCTGCGGCGACGAGACCGGCGGCGGCGACCAGGCCGGCGGCACCCGGGCCCCGAAGATCGGCGTGATCCTCCCGGACAGCAAGTCCTCCGCCCGCTGGGAGGGCGCGGACCGCAAGTTCCTGGAGGAGGCGTTCAAGGCGGCCGGTGTCCAGTACGACATCCAGAACGCCCAGGGCGACAAGTCCCAGTTCTCCACGATCGCCGACCAGATGATCACCAACGGGGCGACCGCGCTGATGATCGTCAACCTGGACTCGGGCACCGGCAAGGCGGTGCTGGAGCGGGCCAAGTCCCAGGGCGTGGCGACCATCGACTACGACCGGCTCACCCTCGGCGGGGGCGCCGAGTACTACGTCAGCTTCGACAACGAGGCCGTCGGCAAGCTCCAGGGTGAGGGCCTGAGCAAGTGCCTGACCGACAAGGGCGCGAAGAACCCGGTCGTGGCGTACCTCAACGGCTCCCCGACCGACAACAACGCCACCCTGTTCAAGAACGGGTACGACTCGGTGCTCAAGCCGAAGTTCGACTCGAAGGAGTACACCAAGGGCCCGGACCAGGCGGTTCCGGACTGGGACAACGCGCAGGCCGGCGTGATCTTCGAGCAGATGCTCACCTCGACCCAGGGCAGGATCGACGGCGTCCTCGCCGCCAACGACGGCCTCGGCAACGCGGCCATCTCGGTGCTCAAGAAGAACAAGCTCAACGGCAAGGTGCCGGTGACCGGCCAGGACGCGACCCCGCAGGGCCTGCAGAACATCCTCGCCGGCGACCAGTGCATGACCGTCTACAAGGCGATCCGCGAGGAGGCCAAGGCCGCCTCCGACCTGGCCATCGCGCTGGCCATGGGCGAGCGGAAGGAGACCGGCCAGACCGTCAAGGACCCGGAGAGCGGCAAGGACGTCGCCGCCGTGCTGCTCACCCCGAAGGCGATCTACAAGGAGAACGTCAAGGACGTCATCGCCGACGGCTTCGTGACCAAGGACGAGGTCTGCGCCGGGGCGTACGCCAAGCTCTGCGCCGACGCCGGCATCAGCTGACCCCCGTACCCGCTCCAGGCGGCGCCGCCCGGCACGGACCTCCCCGTGCTGGGCGGCGCGCACGCCGGACGGGATCCGACCTCCCCCCGCCGCCCGAAGGAGACCCCCGTGTCCGCAACCCCCCTGCTGGAGCTACGCGGGATCGACAAGAGCTTCGGTCCCGTCCAGGTCCTGCGCGACGTCGCCTTCTCCGCCCACGCGGGCGAGGTGACCGCGTTGGTCGGCGACAACGGTGCCGGCAAGTCGACCCTGGTCAAGTGCATCAGCGGCATCCATCCCACCGACGCCGGCGTGTTCCTCTTCGACGGCCGCCCGGTGACCATCAACAGCCCGCGCGACTCGGCCTCGCTCGGCATCGAGGTCGTCTACCAGGACCTCGCGCTCTGCGACAACCTCGACATCGTGCAGAACATGTTCCTCGGCCGGGAGAAGCGCAGTGGCATCGTGCTCGACGAGCCGACCATGGAGCAGATGGCCGCCGAGACCCTGGCCGGGCTGAGCGTGCGGACCGTCAGGTCGCTCCGGCAGCACGTCTCCAGCCTCTCCGGCGGCCAGCGCCAGACCGTGGCGATCGCCAAGGCGGTGCTGTGGAACAGCAGGCTGGTCATCCTGGACGAGCCGACCGCCGCGCTCGGCGTCGCGCAGACCGCGCAGGTGCTCGAACTGGTGCGCCGGCTCGCCGACAACGGACTGGCCGTGGTGCTCATCTCGCACAACATGAACGACGTCTTCGCCGTCTCCGACCGGATCGCCGCGCTCTACCTCGGCCAGATGGTCGCCCAGGTGAGGACCACCGACATCACCCACGCCCAGGTGGTCGAGCTGATCACCGCCGGCCGGTCCGGCGCGGTCGGCCTCGGCGGGGGCAACGGGCAGACCGACAACGGCGGGCAGACCGTCGCCAGCAACCCGGAGGCCCTCCGATGACCACCACCGCAGTACGCAAGGAAGGGCCGGCGGCCGTCGCCCCGGCACCCACCGTCGGCGGTCACGTCCGCAACTACCTGACCCGCGTACGCGGGGGCGACCTCGGCTCGCTGCCGGCCGTCATCGGTCTGGTCGTCCTCTGCACGGTGTTCGCGATCGTCCGCCCGGTCTTCTTCTCCGCGGCGAACTTCGCCAACCTGTTCACGCAGGGCGCGGCGGTCACCGCCATCGCGATGGGCCTGATCTTCGTCCTGTTGCTCGGCGAGATCGACCTCTCCGCCGGCTTCGCCAGCGGCGTCTGCGCGACGATCCTCGCCAACGTGGCGACGGTGCTGGGCCATCCCTGGTACGTCGCGGTGGCCGCCGCCCTCGCGACCGGCATGGTCATCGGCCTCACCCTCGGCATCCTGGTCGCCAAGGTGGGCATCCCGTCCTTCGTGGTCACGCTCGCCGGCTTCCTGGCGTTCCAGGGCGTGGTGCTCCTCCTCATGGAGGAGGGCAGCAACATCACCATCCGCGACGAAACGATCATCGCGATCGAGAACCGCTGGGTGCCGCCGCTGATCGGGTGGGTGCTCTTCGCCGTCGCGGTCGCCGGCTACGCCGCCGCGCAACTGCTGCGGCACCGCAACCGCGTCGCCCGTGGCCTGGTCGCCGAACCGCTCGCCGTGGTGTCCGCCCGGATCGCGGCGCTCGCGGTCGTCCTCGGCCTCGCGGTGTACGTGCTCAACCAGGAGCGCAGCATCAACCCGCTGATCAGCTCCAACCGGGGCATGCCGATCGTGGTGCCGATCCTCGCCGTGCTCCTGGTCGGCTGGACGTTCGTGCTGACCCGCACCGCGTACGGCCGGCACCTGTACGCCGTCGGCGGCAACCGGGAGGCCGCCCGTCGGGCCGGCATCAACGTGGACCGGATCCGGATCTCCGCGTTCGTGATCTGCTCGACCATGGCGGCCGTGGGCGGCATCATCGCCGCCAGCCGTGACAGGTCGGTGGACCCGAACACCGGTGGCAGTAATGTGCTGCTGTACGCGGTCGGGGCGGCGGTCATCGGCGGCACCAGCCTCTTCGGCGGCAAGGGGCGGATGATCAACGCCGTGCTCGGGGGCGCGGTGGTGGCGGTCATCATCAACGGCATGGGCCTGCTCGACCTCAGCTCGGGCCTGAAGTACGTGTTCACCGGGCTGGTGCTGCTGCTCGCCGCGGGCGTCGACGCACTGTCACGTCGCCGCTCCACGGCCACCGGCACCCGCTGACCACCGCACCACGGAAGTGACGACAGCAATGCGCGCAGGACCGAGCCAGGACGAGATCCGCCGGCGAAACCTGGGCGCGTTGCTGCGGTACGTGCACATCCACGGGGCGACCACCCGTGCGGAACTGACCAGCGCGCTGGGGCTCAACCGCAGCACCATCGGCGCGCTGACCGCCGACCTGGCCGGCGCCGGGCTGGTCAGCGAGGGGACGCCGAAGGAGACCGGCCGGGCCGGACGGCCGTCGCTGGTCGTCCGGCCCGAGTCGGAGCGGGTGCACGCGTACGCGTACAGCATCGAGGTGGACCGGCTGCGGGCCGCGCGGGTCGGCCTCGGCGGCGCGGTGCTCGACCGCCGGGAGCAGGAACGCCCCCGGGGCCTGACCGCCGCGGAGGCCGCGCCGCTGCTGGCCGGGGCGGTCAAGGAGATGCAGCAGACCGTGCCGGCCGACGCGGTCTGCGTCGGCGCGGGCGTCGCGGTCTGCGGCATGGTCCGCCGCGACGACGGGCTGGTCCGGCTGGGACCGACCACCGGCTGGGTGGACGAGCCGATCGGCGCGGCGCTCGCCGCCGAACTGGGCTGCGAGGTCCCGGTCACGGTCGGCAACGTGGCCGACGTGGCGGCGTTCGCCGAGCACGCGCGCGGCACGGCGGCCGGCTGCGACAACGTCATCTACCTGTACGGGGACGTGGGCGTGGGCGCCGGCATCATCGCCGGCGGCCGCCGACTCACGGGGCACGGCGGCTACGGCGGCGAGGTCGGGCACATGGTGGTCGTCCCCGACGGCGCGCCCTGCGAATGCGGCTCCCGCGGCTGCTGGGAGACCCAGATCGGCGAGCACGCGCTGCTGCGCGCCGCCGGCCGCACCGACGCGCGGGGCCGGGACGCGCTGCTGGCCGTCTTCGAGGCCGCCGACCGCGGCGACGCCCGGGCGCAGACCGCCGTCCGCCAGGCCGGCGACTGGCTCGGCTTCGGGGTGGCCAACCTGGTGAACATCTTCAACCCGGAGCTGGTCATCTTCGGCGGCACGATGCGGGACCTCTACCTCGCCGCCGCCGCCCAGGTACGCAGCCGGCTCAACTCGATCGCCCTGCCGGCTTGCCTGGAGCACGTCCGGCTGCGCACCCCGAAGCTGGGCGACGACGCGGCGCTGATCGGCGCCGCCGAGCTGGCCTTCGAGCGGCTGCTCGCCGACCCGCTCGACGTCGGCTGAGGACGACGGACGGTCGAGGCGTGCTCCGCCGCACCTGACCCGCCCACCGGGCCGCACCGGGCAGGCGGGTTCCGCGGGAGCCGGGCGACGTGCGGGCTACTCGTTCGGCTCCGGTCCCAGCAGCCGTATCTCCTCGATGTCGAGGACGGCCTGCACGTCCCGGAGCACGATGTCGTCGATCTGGTTCGTGTCCCGCAACCTGGTGATCTCGCGGCGCTTGTGTTCCAGTACGGCGAGCCGCAGCCGCCGGTCGAGGTCCCGGGCCTGCTCCGCCGACCGGCCCCGGTCGGCGGAGCGGACGTCGTCGAGGTGCTGCTCGTAGTCGGCCCTGATCCGGTCGACCGCGTCCGGCCCGGCGCCGAGCCGGTCGGCGACCTCGGGCAGCGCCGCCAGGGCGGCCTCGGTGGCCCGCGTCCGGGCCAGGCGCAGTTCGTCGACGCGCCGGGTGTCGCCGACCAGACCCGCCCACCCGACGACGGCCGGCAGCGTGGTGCCCTGGATCAGCATCGTGATCAGGATGACGACGGCGGTCGTGAAGATGATCAGGTCACGCTCGTGGACGGGCGTGCCGGTGGGGGCCGTCACCGGCACCGCGAGGGCCGCCGCGAGGACACCGCGCCCCGGAACCCCGCCCACCCGGCCGCCGTACGCACCCGCCAGTCGACCTGCTCGCCCGCCAGCGACGGGCGGCGGTTGGCGGCCCGGAAGCCGAACGCCGCCAGGTGGATCCAGAGCATCCGCGTCGCCACGACGACGCAGGTCACCGCGACCGCGATGGCCAGCGCCCGCGCCGTCGACAGGCTGGTGAGGCCGCGCAGCGCGCGCGGGATCTGCATCCCGAGGAGCACGAAGAGCCCCCCGTTGATCAGGAACGTGGCGAGGTCCCAGAAGGCGTACGCCAGCACCCGGGAGCGGGCCCGGACGACCCGGGGGGCCGCGTAGGAGAGCACGAGGCCGGCGACCACCACGGCCAGCACCCCGCTGGCGTGGACGAGTTCGGCGAGGAGGAACGCGACGAACGGCGTGAGGACGCTCAGCGCGCCCTCGCGCAGCGGATCGTCGAGGCGTCGCCGGACCACGATCACCGCCCAGCCGACCAGCAGGCCGGCGACGACGCCCCCGGCCGACGCGCCGACGAACCGCTCGGCCAGCCCGAGCGCGCTGGGCTCGGTGCCCCCGACGATCAGGCCCACCGCGACGGTGAAGAGCACCAGCGCGGTGCCGTCGTTGATCAGGCTCTCCGCGTGCAGGGTGGTGAGGATGCGGCGCGGCATCCGCTTGGCCAGGCCGGAGACCGCCGCGGCGTCGGTCGGCGCGAGCACCGCGCCGAGCACCCAGGCCGCGGCCGGGTCGATGCCGAGCCGCTGCGCGACGAGCGACACGGCGACCATCGTCGCCACCACCAGCCCCACCGCCAGCAGCGTGATCGCCAGCAGGTTGGTGCGGATCTCGCGCAGGCTGGTGGTGATGCTCTCCCGGTAGAGGATCGCCGGCAGGAACAGCAGCAGCACCACCTCGGGCTCCAGCGCCACGTGCGACAGCGGCGGCAGGAGCGCCAACAGCGCGCCCATCGTGATGAGCAGGACCGGGGGCGCCACGCTGTACCGTCCGCCGAGGGTGGTGCCGACCAGCACCGTGACGCCCAGCACCACGATGAGTTCGAGACCGCCCACGTCGCTCCCCCGTCACCCGCCGGCCGCGCCGCAGTGGCGGGTGCGCGACCGCCTGCCACTGGCAACATCGTGGTACGGCACGCGGACGCGGCACCGCCGAACCGTCGAACGGGTGACGGGCGGCGCGACGTCAGGAGCGGGTGACGGGCGGACGGCGTCAGGCCAGGTGACGGGCGGTCGGCGTCAGGAGCGGGTGCCGTGCCAGGAGCGCCAGAGGGCCGCGTAGGAACCGCCCGCGGCGACCAGCTCGTCGTGCGGGCCGATCTCGATGATCCGGCCGTCCTCGACCACCGCGACCCGGTCGGCATCGTGCGCCGAGAAGAGGCGGTGCGCGATGGCGATCACCGTCCGGCCCTGGAGCACGGCCGCGAGGGAGCGCTCCAGATGCCGGGCGGCCCGGGGGTCGATCAGCGAGGTGGCCTCGTCCAGCACCAGGGTGTGCGGGTCGGCCAGCACCAGCCGGGCCAGCGCCAACTGCTGCGCCTGCGCGGGCGACAGCGGGTGCCCGCCGGCGCCGACCACCGTGTCGAGCCCGTCCGGCAGCGCGTCGGCCCAGTCGAGCGCGTCGACGGCGGCCAGCGCCGACCGGACGGCCGCCTCGTCGGCGCCCGGCCGGACCATCGCCACGTTGTCCCGCAGCGTGCCGATGAAGACGTGGTGCTCCTGGGTGACCAGCGCGACGTGCGTCCGCAGCTCGGCTAGGGGCAGCTCGTCGAGCCGCCGTCCCGCCACGGTGACCGAGCCGGAACGGGGCGCGTGCACCCCGGCGAGCAGCCGACCGAGGGTGGACTTTCCGGCGCCCGAGGGGCCGACCATCGCCAGCTTCTCCCCCGGCTCCGGCACCAGGGTCACCCCGTGCAGCACGTCCCGCCCCGTCCGGTACGCGTACCGGACGTCCCGGGCGGCGAGCCGCCGGTCGCCCGCCGGCACGTCGGTGCCCGCCCGCGCCGGCGACCCGGCCGGGGACGTGGTCGGCGCGTCGGCGTCGGCCACCCCGAGCAGGCGCGCCAGCGAGGCGCCGCCGACCTGCAACTCGTCCAGCCAGGAGAGCAGCCGGTCGACCGGGTCGATCAGTTGCTGAACGTAGAGCGTGGCGGCGGTGACCTCGCCGAGGCTCACCCAACCCTTCAGGTGGAACCAGCCGCCGATGATCAGCGTGGCGACCACCGGCACCACGTAGCCGATCTCGGTGACCGGGAAGAACACCGTGCGCAGCCGCAGGGTGTAGCGCTCGGCCGCGTACGACCGGCGGATGTCGGCGTCGGTGCGGGCCCGGCGGCGCGCCTCCTGCCGCAACGCCTCGGTGGTGCGCGAGCCCTCGACGGTCTCGCTGATCCCGTCGGTGATGTCGGAGTAGGCGGCGTTCTCCCGCAGGTAGCCGTCCGGGGCGCGGCGCAGGTACCACCGGGTGCCGGCCCACAGCAGCGGCACCGCGACCAGGCAGGGCACCGCGAGCAGCGGGTTGACCAGGAGCAGCGCGCCGACGATGAAGCAGCCGGTGACGACCGCGATCAGCGTCTCGGGCACCGCGAACCGGACCGTCCGGGACAGCGCGGAGACGTCCCGGGACGTCCGGGTGAGCAGGTCGCCCGTCCCGGCTCGCTCCACGGTGGCCAGCGGCAGCGCCAGGATCCGGTCGACGAACTCCTCGCGCAGCTCGGCCAGCACCCGCTCGCCGAGCCGCGCCGACGCCAGGTGGGCGAACCGCACCAGCACCGACTGCGCCAGCACGAAGCCGGCGATCAGCAGCGCGATCCGGTCGACGGTGACGCCCGTCGTGCCCCGGGAGATCCCCTCGACCAGGTCGCCGAGCAGCCACGGCGCGACCAGGCCGGCCGCCGCGGCCAGGGCGTGCAGGCCGAGCGCCACGCCGAGCGCGCGCGGGTGCCGGCGCACCAGCGTACAGGCGTAGCGGCGCACCTGGCGCGCGTCGGCGACCGGCAGTGCGGCGGCCATCAGTCCTCCCCCCGGCTGACCGTCGCCCGGTAGCGCGGTTCGCCGTCGAGCAGTGCGGTGTGCGTCCCCTCGGCCACCACCTTGCCGTCCTCCACGAAGATCACATGGTCGGCGCGGCTCAGCACGAGCGGGCTGGTGGTGCAGACCAGGGTGGTCCGGCCGGCCCGGGCCGCGCCGAGCCGCTCGGCGATGCGGGCCTCGGTGTGCGCGTCCACGGCGCTGGTCGGCTCGACCAGCAGCAGGGTCTCCGGGTCGGCGACGAGCGCCCGGGCCAGCCGCAGCCGCTGCTGCTGGCCACCGGAGAACTCCCGCCCCCGCTCGGCCACGGTGCTGGCCAGCCCGTCGGGCAGGGCCTCCACGATGTCCGTCGCGCTCGCCGCCGCCAGCGCCGCCGCGATCGCCGCCTCGTCGGCCCGGTCGTGCGGGTCCAGCTCCGCGCGCAGCGGGCCGGTGAACAGGTGCGCGTTGTTGTCGGCCACCAGAATCCGCTCCCGCACCGTCGCCAGCGGCAGCGCCCGCAGCGGTACGCCGTGCAGCGTCGCGTCCGAGTCGACGTACCGGCCGAGGCGGTCGACGATCGCCGCCGCGTCCTCGGGCGCGGTCGCGGCGAGCGCGGTGAACCGGCCGGGCCGCAGGGTCACGCCCGACTCCACGTCGACCACCTCACCGGGGCCGTCCGGCAGCGCCGCCGGGCGGGGCGGGTCCACCAGTTCCGGGTCGAGCCGCAGCAGCCGCACCACGCGCCGGGCGGCGACGTGCCCCCGGGTCAGCTTGTCCACCGCCTCGGTGAGCTGCCGCAGCGGGCTGACCAGGAACGCGGTGTAGCCGTAGAACGCCACGAGCTGGCCGGCGCTGATCTCGCCACGCAGCGCGAACCGGGCGCCGAGCCAGGTGACCAGCACCAGGAACGCGCCGGGGAGCAGCACCTGCGCCGCCTCCAGCAGCGACTCGACCCGGGCCACCCGGAGGCCGTCGGCGCGCAGCGCCTGGGACCGCGCGCGGTAGCGGGCGGAGAGCATCGGCTCGCCGCCGACGCCACGCAGCACCCGCAGCCCGGAGACGATGTCGCCGGCCCGGGTGGTCAGCGCCCCCTCGGAGTCCCGGTAGGCCTGCTGCTGCCGGTGCAGGGGCCGGATGAGCAGCCCGACCACCGCCATCAGCAGCGGCACGCCGAGCACCACGACCAGCCCGAGCGGCAGGGAGGCGCCGAGCAGGATCACCCCGACGGTCACGATCGCGACGACGGCGCCGGTGCCCCGGGCGGTGATGTCGATCGCCGAGCCGATCTGGTTGATGTCGGCCGTGCCGATGCTCACCACCTCGCCGGCGGCCACCCGGCGGGGCAGCGCGGCGCCGAGCCGGTTCGCCGCGCCCACGGTCAGCTGCACCGTCCGGTACGCCCCGGCGAGGAAGTTGTGCACCGCGCAGCGGTGCCGCAGGATCCCGGCGACCGCCTGGAGCACGCCCAGGCCCAGCAGCACCAGCCCCCAGGTGAGCAGCGCGTCCTCGTCCCCGCGGGTGAGCCCGTCGACGGCCCGGCCGACGGCCGCCGGCACCAGCGCCTGGGCGACCATCCAGACGACGCCGAGCAGGATGCCGACGGTGAACAGCACCTTGTGCCGCCCGGCCAGCCACAGCAGGTAGCGGGTCGCCGAGCGGGTGTCGGGTGTGCCGGGGTCGCCGGCCGGTGAGAAACGCATGACCCACCGACGCTAGGCGGCCGGCCGGCCGGGCCGCCAACCAATTACCGCCGCGACGTGCCCCGGCTCACGTCGAACGACGGCACGCCGCGACCCACGTCGAACGGCGGCACGCCGGTCAGCGGTCGACCTGGGTGAAGTCCCACGAGTGCGGCGGGCGGGCGAGCAGCATCGCCGGCGGCTCCGGCAGCGGGCGGGGATTGCTGCGCCACTTGGAGATGACCACCACCCGATGGTCCGTGGAGGAGAACACCTCGCTGGACAGGTGCATCGGGTCGTGCTCGAACTCCGGCAGCGCCGTGTCGCAGACCCAGGTGATCAGGTCGGCGACGCCGTACGGCTCGGCCCGCGCCTCCCACATCCGCACGATCACGTCATCCGTCCCTGAGTCTCACACGCTGACGGTGGTCAGCGGCATGGCCGAGTCGGCGGGCAGGTCCAGCCGGCTCGGCGCGACACCCGAGGCGACCAGGTGCGAGCCGAGGGCGGCGACCATCGCGCCGTTGTCCGTGCAGAGCTTCGGTCGGGGCACCCGGACCCGGATGCCGTCCTTGGCGGCGCGGTGCTCGGCCATCGCCCGCAGCCGCGAGTTGGCCGCCACGCCGCCGCCGATCACCAGCGTCTCGACACCGTTGGCCCGGCAGGCGTCCAGCGCCTTGCGCACCAGCACGTCGCAGACCGCCTCCTGGAAGGACGCGGCCACGTCGGCGACCGGCACCGGCTCGCCCGCCCGCTGCCGCGCCTCGACCCAGCGGGCCACCGCCGTCTTCAGTCCCGAGAAGGAGAAGTCGTAGCGGTGGGCGGTGAGGTCCTTGGCGGCGGTCAGGCCGCGCGGGAAGCCGATGGCGGCCGGGTCGCCGGCCCGGGCCTCCCGGTCGATGTACGGCCCGCCGGGGAACGGCAGGCCCAGCAGCCGGGCCACCTTGTCGAACGCCTCGCCGGCCGCGTCGTCGATCGTGGCGCCGAGCGGGGTGACGCCCCGGGCCAGGTCGTCGACGAGCAGCAGGGAGGAGTGCCCGCCGGAGACCAGCAGGGCGATCGCCGGCTCGGGCAGCGGGCCGTGCTCCAGGGTGTCCACGGCGACGTGCGCGGCCAGGTGGTTGACGCCGTAGACCGGCTTCTCGGCGGCGAGCGCGTAGCCCTTGGCGGCGGCCACCCCGACCAGCAGCGCGCCGGCCAGCCCCGGGCCGGAGGTGACCGCGATCGCGTCGATGTCGGCGAGGGTCACCCCCGCCTCCTTCAGCGCCCGGTCCATGGTCGGCACGATGGCCTCCAGGTGCGCCCGGCTGGCCACCTCGGGCACCACCCCGCCGAACCGGGCGTGCTGCTCGACGCTGGAGGCGAGCGCGTCGGCCAGCAGCGTGTGCCCCCGCACGATGCCGACGCCGGTCTCGTCGCAGGACGTCTCGATGCCGAGGACCAGGGGTTCGTCAGTCATCGCCCACCTCCCGGGTGCGCTGCATGACCAGCGCGTCGGTGTTGCTCGGTTGGTAGTAGCCGCGCCGCACGCCGATCGGCTCGAAGCCGTACGCCGCGTAGAGCAGTTGGGCCGGGGCGTTGTCCGCCGCGACCTCCAGCAGGGTGCTGCGGGACCCGAGCCGGGCCGCCTCGGCGAGCAGCGCCTCCAGCAGTAGCCGGCCGATGCCGCGCCGCTGGGCGTCCCGGCGTACCGCGATGTTCTGCACCCACGCCTCGTCGGGCGGGGCCGCGGTGAGCCCGGCGTAGCCCAGCACGGTGCCGTCGTCGTCGGTGGCGACGAGGTAGAAGTGCCCGTTGGCCAGCTCGTTCCAGAACATCGCCGCCGACCACTGTTCGGCGCCGAACAGGTCCGCCTCGATCGGCAGCACCTCGTCGATGTGCCACCACCGGAACCGTTGGAGGCGCACCCCGGTCATGGCAGGACCGGCTTGCGGGCCGTCGCCGCCACGGCGTCCGGCCGGCGCAGGTAGAGCGGGGTGAGCGCCTCACCGGGGGCGCCGGCCCGGATCCGCTCGGCGGCCAGGGCCGCCAGCACGCCGGCGTCCGGGTAGCGCGGCTCGGCCCGCACGGGCAGGCCGAGGGTGTCCGCGTACCGGTGCGCGCCGTCGCCGACCGCGACCGTGACGGCCAGGCCGCGGGCGCGCTCGGCGGCGACCGCCGGGGCCGACACCTCCGGCCCGACGATCCGCTGGCCCGCGCCGTCGTAGACCGCCCAGTAGATCTCCCGGCGGCGCGCGTCGCTCGCCGCCAGCACCGGCTCGCCGGCAGCCGCCGGGTGGCCGACGGCGTCCAGCGAGCAGACGCCGTACGTCGGCACGCCCAGCACCTGGCCCATGGTGGCGGCGGTGACCAGCCCCACCCGGAGCCCGGTGAACGGGCCGGGGCCGAGCCCGGCGACGATCGCGCCCAGGTCGGCCGGGCGGGCGTCGACGTCGGCGAGCACCGCGTCGACCTGTGGGGCGAGCAGTTCGCCGTGGGCGCGGGCGTCGACCGTGCAGCGGTACGCCCGGGTCGCGACGCCGTCCGCCGTGACCTCCACCAGCGCCGCCGTCACCGCGGGCGTCGAGCTGTCCACCACCAGTACGAGCACGGTAAGCCAGCCTAGCCGCCCCGGTCGGCAGCCCCGGCGACGCGGGTCAGCTCGGGGTGCGGAACTTGCGCTGGAAGGCCGGCAGCAGCCAGGGACGCCGCCCGCTGATGCGCACCTTGCCGCTGAGCACCGCCCGGGCCCGGCTGATCCGGCCGAACATCATCAGGCTGAGCGTGGCGGGATCGTGGTCGATCCGCACGTCGGGCCGGGCGTCCGGCTCGGCGAACGACACCACCCCCCGGTGCAGCAGCAGCCGGACCGGGGCCGCGTACGCCGAGCGGAACTCGACCACGATGCGGCGCTCGCTCGGCGGCGAGCCGCCGTCGATCAGCCGCCCGTAGCCGTGTCGGACCACGCCGGCCAGGAACAGCTCCAGGAAGAGCACGGCGTGCGGGCTGGGGATCTCCCAGGGCTGCCCGGTGGCGCGGGCGACGTCGTGGCCGTGGATGAGCACCTCGTTGACCAGGTGGGCGCAGAGCCCGGCGAGGGGAACCTGCGCCCCGGCGAGCCACGGCACCGTCTCGTCGGGGCGCCGCCCCTCGCAGGCGACCAGGAACTGCTTCACGTCGGCCTGCAACCGGTCGAGCAGGGGCTGCGGGTCGCGCTCGGTGAGGTGGCCGAGCATCACGTCGTTGAAGTCCGCCACCGTGTCGACGGTGGTCCCGGACAGCAGCGTGTCGACGCCCGGCACCGGTGGGAGCGGGCGTTCCGGATCCACCAGGCAGACGTACAACCACGCGATGGAGCCGACGTGGGCGAGCGTGTCCGCCACCGACCAGTCGGCCGTGGCCATGGCCTGCGGCGGGGCGGCGCGGACCAGATCGACGAAGCGGTCTGTCTGCTCCGCCAGCGCCGTCCGCGCCACCCGCCACCGTTCGTCGCTGACCGTCGCCGTCATCCGCCCGCCTCCCGGCTCGCCGACCGCTGGAGGCACAGGCTACAGCGGACGGTCGCCGCCCGGTGACCCGCAGCTTGCGGACTTCGTCAGCCGGCCGAGCGCTCCCAGTCGACCGTGGGCAGGCCCGCGTCGGCGAGGGCCTTGTTGGCCGCGCTGAACGGCCGGCTGCCCAGGAAGCCGCGCGGGTTCATCGGGCTGGGGTGCCCGGCCTCCAGCACCACGTGCTGCGGGTTGGTGACCAGCGCGGCCTTCTTGCGCGCGTAGCCGCCCCAGAGCAGGAAGACCACCCGGGAGTCCAGCGCGTCGAGCGCCCGGATGGTGGCGTCGGTGAACTCCTCCCAGCCGCGGTTCGCGTGCGAACCGGGCGTGGCCTCGCGGACGGTGAGCACCGAGTTGAGCAGCAGGACGCCCTGCGCCGCCCAACCGCTCAGGTTGCCGCTGCGCGGCTTCGGCACGCCGACGTCCTCGCCGAGCTCCTTGAAGACGTTGCGCAGCGACGGCGGCACGCTCACGCCCTCCCGCACGCTGAAGCTGAGCCCGTGCGCCTGCCCCGCCTTGTGATACGGGTCCTGCCCGAGGATCAGCACCCGGCAGTCGGCCGGCGCGCAGAGCCGGTAGGCCGAGAAGAGGTCGTCGACCGGCGGGAAGACGGTGCGGGTCGCGTATTCCCCGGCGACGAACGCGGCCAGCTCGGCGGTGCGGGCCGGGTCGAGGTGCGGGGTGAGCACGGCACGCCAGTCCTCCGGCAGCAGCGCCAGCAGGTCCAGGGTGGGGGCGTCGTCGGGCATCGGCAACCTTTCGCCTGTCGAATCCGTCCCGCGCACTCTAGGCAGACGGTACGACAGCGCTCACCCGAGGGCGGCGAGGCGCTGCGCCCAGTCGCCGCCGACCGGCTCCAGCTCGACCACCCGGGTGTCGTCGTCGCGCCGGTCGACGCGCACCCGCAAGTGTGCCTCGACCAGCTGCTCGACCAGGCCCTCGCCCCACTCGACCACGGTCACCGACTCGTCCACCGAGGCGTCCAGGTCGAGGTCGTCGATCTCGGCGCGCGGATCGGCGGCGTCGCCCAGCCGGTACGCGTCGGCGTGCACCAGCGCCACCGTGCCGCCCTGGGCCGGATCCGGTCGGTGCACCCGGGCGATCACGAAGGTGGGCGAGGTGATGTCGCCGAGCACCCCGAGCCCGGCGCCGATGCCCTGGGTCAACGCGGTCTTGCCGGCGCCCAGCGGCCCGGTCAGCAGCAGCAGGTCGCCGGCGCGCAGCAGCCCGGCCAGCCGCCGCCCGAACCCGTGGGTGTCGTCGACCGTCGGCAGCTCGACGACATGCGTCACAGCTCCTCCAGGAAGCGCGTCAGTGCCGCGTTGACCTCGTCGGCGTGCTCCAGCATCACCACGTGCCCGCTGTCGGAGATCTTGACGAACTCGGCGTGCGGCAGCCGCCGGACGATCTCCTCCGAGTGGGTCACCGGAGTGATCATGTCCTTGTCGCCGACGACCACCAGCACGGGGGTGTCCGCCAGCGCGGCGAGCGCCGGGAAGCGGGAGTGCGTCGCCAGCGTCCGCAGGTAGCGCGTCACCGTGTCGGCGGACGTGCGCGAGTTCATCGTCTCGACGTACGACACCAGGGCCGGGCTGGGGTGGCGGGTGCCGAAGCCGTACCTGCGGGTGAGCAGCCAGGCCACGTTGGTGGTGGACTTGCGGGCGCGGTCGATCACCGTGCCGCCGTAGCGGGTGACGTTGCCGACCATGTAGAGCACGGGCGCGCCGACCCGGCCGAGCAGGGCCGGCGCCACCAGTTTGGTCTCGGCGAGCAGGCCGCCGGAGGTGGCCATCAGCACGGTGCCGACGACCCGGTCGCCGAACAGCTCCGGGAACAGCTCGGCGAAGGCCATGATCGTCATGCCGCCCATCGAGTGGCCGACGAGCACCAGCGGCCCCTCCGGGGCGACGCGGTCGATCACCTCGCGCAGCGTCCGGCCGAGCGCGGTGAGGTCGTACTCGCCCGTCTCCAGCCGCCCGGACCGGCCGTGCCCCGGCTGGTCGTACGCGACGATCCGGTGCTCGCCCCGCTCGGCGAGCACCTTGCGCTGGAAGTGGAAGGTGCCCATGTCCAGGCAGAAGCCGTGCACCAGCACCACGGTCGGGTTGCCGGGCGTCGGCCGGGTCGGCTCGACCACCTCGACGTGGATGTCGGTGCCGTCGGGCATCTCCAGCCGGAACGCCTCGTCGTACCGCTGCTCGCCGAAGACCTCGTCGGCGTACCGGTCGGTGGGGTCGGACTTGAGCTTGCGGACCAGGGCGCGTTCGGTGGCGACGCCGGCCGCGAGCCCGGCGGCGGCGACCCCGACGGCGGCCAGCGCGCCCACGGCGGCCCGGGCGTGCCCGGAGCGGGGCAGCGGAATCCGGGAACGGGACGTCACGGGCGCTCGCCGTCGTAGACGCGGGGCACCCGGCTGCTGCCGAACCGGGTGACGATCTCGTAGTTGATGGTGCCGGCCGCCTCGGCCCAGTCGTCGGCCGTGGGCTCGCCGCCGGCACCGCTGCCGAAGAGCGTGACCACGTCGCCGGCGGCCACCGGGTCGTCGCCGCAGTCGAGCACGAACTGGTCCATGCAGACCCGGCCCGAGATCCGCCGCCGCCGGCCGCCGAGCTGCACCGGCCCGCTGTTGGAGGTGTGCCGGGGCACCCCGTCGGCGTAGCCGAGCGGTACCACGGCCAGGTTCGCCTCCCGCTCGGTGGTGTAGGTGTGCCCGTACGAGACGCCGGAGCCGGCGGGGACGCGCTTGGCGAGCATCACCCGGGCCCGGGCGGTCATCGCCGGGCGCAGCCCGTAGCTCTCGCCGGCCACCGGGGAGAGCCCGTAGATGGCGAGCCCGGGCCGGACCAGGTCGAAGTGCGCGTCCGGTCGGGTCAGCGTGGCGGCGGAGTTGGCCAGGTGCCGGTAGCGGGGCCGCAGGCCGGCCTGCTCGGCCATGCCGATGCCCTCGTGGAAGACGGCGAGTTGGCGGTCGATGGTCGGGTGGCCGGGCGAGTCCGCGTAGACGAAGTGGCTCCACACCCCGACCACCTCGACCAGGCCGTCGGCCTGCGCCTTGGCGGCGGCGTCGAGCAGGGCCGGCCAGTCGGCGACGGTCGCGCCGCCCCGGGACAGCCCGGTGTCGATCTTGAGGTGCAGCCGGGCCGGTCGACCGGCCGCGCGGCCCGCCTCGACCATCTCGTCGAGCTGGGGCAGGCTGGCGGCGCCGAGGTCGACCCCGGCGGCGACCCCCTCGTGCAGCGGCAGCCCGGGCGCGAGGAGCCAGGCCAGCACCGGCACGGTGATCCCGGCCCGGCGCAGCGTCAGCGCCTCGTCCAGCGTGCAGACGCCCAGCCAGTCCGCCCCGGCGTCCAGCGCGGCGCGGGCGGCCGGGACCATGCCGTGGCCGTAGCCGTCGCCCTTGACCACCGCCATCAGCTCGGCGGCGGTGCCGGCCCGCAGCCGGCTCACGTTCTCGCGGATCGCGTCCAGATCCACCCGCACCTCGGCCTGCCACATGCCCCCAGCCTACTTTCCGCGCTGATCTCCCCGGCCCAGGCCGCCGGAGCCGCTGCGGTCAGCTCTCCCCGGCCCAGGCCGCCGGAGCCGCTGCGGTCAGCCGAGACGGGCGAGGACCGGGCGGAGGGCGTCGGCCACGTCGGGCGCGGTCACCGGCCCGCCCCGGGCCGCCTCCCGACCGGCCAGCCCGTGCAGGTACGCGGCCGAGGCCGCCGCGCGCTCCGGCGCCAGCCCGGCCGCGAGCAGCGAGCCGAGCAGCCCGGCCAGCACGTCGCCGGTGCCCCCGGTGGCCAGCGCCGCCGTGCCGGTCGGGTTGACGTACGCCCGGCCGTCCGGCGTGCCGATCACCGTGCGGTCGCCCTTGAGCAGCACCACGGCGTTCATCCAGGCGGCCAGCCGCAGCGTGGCCGCCACCCGGTCGGCGCCCGGCGTCTCCCCGCAGAGCCGGGTGAACTCGCGGTCGTGCGGGGTGACCACGATCGGGGCGTCCCGCCTGCGCAGCCGGTCGGCGAGCGAGCCGTCGACCAGCAGGGTCAGCGCGTCGGCGTCGAGCACCACGGGCACCGGGGCGGAGAGCACCGCGCGCAGTTCCCGGGCCGCCTCCTCGCCGGTGCCCAGCCCGGAGCCGCAGACCCAGGCCTGCACCCGCCCCGCGTCGGCGACCCGGTCGGTCGCGATCACCGAGGGGTGCCGGTGCAGCACGTCGGCCCGGGCGGAGCCGGCATAGCGGACCATGCCGGTCGGGCCGGCCAGCGCCCCGGCGACCGAGAGCACCGCCGCGCCGGGGTAGGTGGCCGAGCCGGTGGCGACACCCACCACGCCCCGGGCGTACTTCTCCGACGCCGGGCCGAGCCGGGGCCACCAGTCCACGACGTCCGACCACTCGGTCACGCGCAGCGCGGGGCTGCCGCGCAGCCACGGCTCCAGCCCGATGTCGACCAGTTCCACCTGACCGGCGAGCGCGGCGGCCGGGCCCACCACCAGCGCGGGCTTCAGCGCGCCGAACGCGACCGTCACGTCGGCGCGGACGGCGCTCGGCCGCCCGGTGGCGGTCAGCGGCACGTCCCCGGTGTCGACCGCGACACCGCTGGGCACGTCCACCGCGACCACGGTGGCGGGGGCGCCGTCGCGCCCGCAGTGCCGCACCAGGCTGGCGGCGAGCTGGTCGGCGGTGTCCCGGAGCCCGCCCCGCCCGCCGATTCCGACGATGCCGTCCAGCACCATGTCGACCGTCGCCGGCGGCCGGTCCACGATCCGCCCGCCGGCGGCCCGCAGCGCGGCCAGCCCCTCGGCGTGCGCCCGGCCGGGGCTGAGCAGCAGCGCCGACACGGCCGCGCCGCGACGGGCCAGGTGCGCGCCGGCCAGGAGCGTGTCGCCGCCGTTGTCGCCGGAGCCGACCAGCAGCAGCACCCGGGCGGCGTAGACCCCGCCCCGGTCGGCGAGCAGCAGCGCGCAGCGGCGGGCCAGCCCGGCGGCGGCCCGCTTCATCAGCGTCCCGGGCGGAAGGGCGGCCGTCAGCCCCGCCTCCGCCGCGCGTACGTCCGCGACCCGCCACACCGGTCTCACGCCACCGCCCCCGTCCGAGCTTCCCGGCGCGCCAGGTCGGCGCGCTCCGATCACCGTTCCGCGACCACCATGGCCGAGGCGATCCCACCGTCGTGGGACAACGAGAGATGCCAGCGGTTGACCCCGCGCTCGGTGGCCGCCGCCGCGACCGTGCCGGAGACGGTCAGCCAGGGGCGGCCGTCCGGGTCCGGCACGATCTCGCAGTCGTGCCAGCTCAGCCCGGCCGGCGCGCCGAGCGCCTTGGCGACCGCCTCCTTGGCGGCGAACCGGGCGGCCAGCGACTCCGGCGAACGCGGGTTGCCGGAGCTGGTGTAGCGCTCGGCCTCCGTGAAGAGCCGGTCGGCGAGCAGCGGCGTCCGCGCCAGGGCCCGGGCGAACCGCTCGACCAGGACGACGTCGATGCCGACAGCGACGATCACGGGCTCACCCTACCGGCGTGGGCGGCCGCACATTAGCCGCCGGCTCGGGGCCGGGCAACACCTGTGGACGACGGGTGTCCGCCCGCCGGGGCCGTCGTCCACAGGGCGCCTGCGGGGGTGTGGACGCCGCCTAGCGTTCCGGTCGTCGATGTTCCGCGAGGCACGGGGGCCGAGGATGACCGAGGAGCCGATCACCGTACGACCCGACGCGCTGCGCCGGGCGGCGAGCGCGCTCGACGACGACGCGTACCGGCTGGGGCACGGGCTGGCCGGGGTGACCGGGCTGGTGGTGCCGGCTCCGGAGTGGGCGGCCGGGGCGGCGCTGACCGGGCTGGAGTCGGCGGTGCACTCCTGGTTCGGCGCGCTCGGCGCCCAGGTGGCCGCGACGGCCGGTGCGGTGCGGGCCGCGGCCGAGGCGTACGAGTCCGTGGACGACCGGGCGGCCGGCCGGCTCGCCGCCCTCGCCCGGTGACCGCGCCGGCACGACCGGCAGCGGGCAAGACCGGGTCGGCACCACTGGTGGCCGGAGCTGCGCCGGCACCACCCGCGGCGAGCCAAGCGGGCCCCGCCGGGCGGCCGGCGCACCCCGCCGAGCGGGCACCGGGCCGAGCCGGGCCGTCCGGGCGGCCGGCACACCCCGCCGAGCGGGCGCCGGCCGTGGGATACCGGCAGCTCTGGGCGGTCGACCCGGATGCCTGGCGGGCCGCCGGGGCAGCCTGGCGGGGGTTGACCGACCGGGTCGGGTGCCGGGCCGACGAGTTGTCCGCCGGGGCGGCGGCGCTGCGCGCCGACTGGTCGGGCGGCGCTGGCGGGGCCGCCGACGCCCGGCTCGCGGCGCTGCGCACCGAGCTGACCACGGTCTCCCCCGCCCTGATCGAGGCCGATCAGGCGCTGGCCGAGTTCGCCGGTCGGCTGGGGGCGGCGAAGGGCCGGCTCGCCGCCGCGGTGACCCGCGCGGACGGCGCCGGGCTGCTGGTCGACCGGCAGGGGCGGGTCGCCGCCGATCCCGCCCGCGCGCCGGCCTCCCCACGGTCGGGGCAGGTCGCGGCCGGGGTGGGCGCGGCGATCCGGGAGGCGCTGGCGCTGGCCGGGGCGGCCGACCGGGAGGCGGCCGGCCGGCTGGACGCCCTGTCCGCCGCCGCCCGGTCGACGTGGGTCGCCCCGCCGCCGCCCGGCCGGCCCCCGCCCGGCGCCACCCCCGCCGCGGTGCGGGCGTGGTGGGCCGGGCTCACCCCCGCCCAACGGCGGTGGCTGGTGGCGCACGAGGCGGCGCTCGTCGGGCGCCTCGACGGGGTGCCGCTGGCCGCCCGCGACCAGGCCAACCGCCTGCTGCTCGGGGCGCGGCGGGAGGAGTTGGTCGCCGCGCGGCGCCGGCTGCTGGAGCGGGTGCCGCGCGGGCCGGTCGAGCTGGCCGGGCTGCTGCGGGTCGAGCGGGCACTGGCGGGGCTGGACGCGCTGACCGGGCGCCTGGCCGCTGGCGAGGCGCCCCGGGCGTACCTGCTGTGGCTGGACACCGCCGGCGAGGGCCGCGCGGTCGTGGCGCTGGGCAACCCGGACCGGGCGGCGCGGACGCTGACGTACGTGCCGGGGATGACCGCCGGCCTGCACGACGCGCCCGGCGAGCTGGGCCGGGCGGCGCGGGTGCTGTCCCGCTGCGCCGACATCGCGCCGGAGGAGGAGACCGCCGCGGTGCTCTGGCTGGACTACGACGCCCCCGACTTCCTGCACGAGGCGGCCTGGCCGGGGCATGCCCGGGACGCGGGCCCGGCGCTGCACCGGTTCCAGGAGGGGCTGCGGGCGACCCACGACGGGCCGTCGGGCCGGCAGACCGTGCTGGGCCACAGCTACGGCTCGCTGGTGGTCGGCACGGCCGCCCGCGACCACGGGCTGGCCGCCGACGCGCTGGTCTTCGTCGGCTCGCCCGGGGTGGGGGTCGCGCACGCCGCCGAGCTGGGCCTGCCACCCGGGCAGGTCTGGGCGAGCACCGCGCCGGACGACGTGATCCGGCTCGCCCGGCCGCCGGACGAGCTGGCCCGGCAGGCTCTGCTCGCCGCGTCGCCGCTCGGTGGGGCCGCCCGGCTGGCCGGCGGGCCGGAACGCGAGCTGTGGTTCGGCCAGGACCCGGCCCACCCGGGCTTCGGCGGGCGCACCTTCCCCAGCGGCCGGCACGGGCACAGCGGCTACTGGGCGGCCGACAACCCGGCGCTGGACGGCATGGCCCGCGTGGTGCTCGGCCGCTGACGCGACCTGTTCGCCCTCGCGGACGACCCGCCCGCCGCCCACCCAGGCGTTGAACGTGGCGACGCCACCTGAGACCTCGGCGACGAACGGCCCCGGACGGGCAGCGGGTCCCCAGGGGTCCCGGGATCGGCCGGCGGCGGGCGCCCCGCCGCCGGCCGGCGTCACTCGACCGTCACCGACTTGGCCAGGTTGCGGGGCTGGTCCACGTCGTGTCCCCTGGCGGCGGCGATCTCGGCGGCGAGGACCTGCAACGGCACGGTGGTGACCAGCGGCGCGAGCAGCGTCGGCGTACGCGGCACGTAGATCAGGTGGTCGGCGTAGCGGACGACCGCCTCGTCGCCCTCCTCCGCGATCACGATGGTCCGGGCGCCGCGCGCCCGCACCTCCTGGATGTTGGAGACCACCTTGTCGTGCAGCATGCCCCGGCCGACGGGCGACGGCACGATGCAGATCACCGGGGTGCCCTTGTCGATCAGGGCGATCGGGCCGTGCTTCAGCTCGCCGGCGGCGAAGCCCTCGGCGTGCATGTACGCCAGCTCCTTGAGCTTGAGCGCGCCTTCCAGGGCCACCGGGTAGCCGACGTGCCGGCCGATGAACAGCACGGTCGGCTCGGTCTTGAGGTCGCGGGCCAGCTCACGGACCGGCTCGATGCGGTCCAGCAGCTCGCGCAGCTTGCCCGGCATCCGGTGGAGCTGCTCGACGACGGCGGCCACCTCGTCGGCGAACTTGATCCCCCGCACCTGGGCCAGGTGCAGGCCGATCAGGTAACACGCGACGAGCTGGGTCAGGAACGCCTTGGTCGAGGCGACGGCGATCTCGGGGCCGCCGTGAGTGTAGAGGACGGCGTCGGACTCGCGGGGAATGGTGGAGCCGTTGGTGTTGCAGATGGCCAGGACGCGGGCCTTC
This sequence comes from Micromonospora sp. NPDC002717, assembly GCF_040295705.1. Classification (NCBI taxonomy): domain Bacteria; kingdom Bacillati; phylum Actinomycetota; class Actinomycetes; order Micromonosporales; family Micromonosporaceae; genus Micromonospora; species Micromonospora sp. NPDC002717. The sequence goes on from NZ_JBEOVW010000003.1 coordinate 349,208, forward strand.
TGCTCCTTGGCGTGCCGCAGCGCCATCAGCGTGTCCATCGTCTCGCCGGACTGCGAGATCACGACGATCAGCGTGGACCGGTCGAGAACCGGGTCGCGGTAGCGGAACTCGCTGGCCAGCTCCACCTCGCAGGGGATCCGGGTCCAGTGCTCGATGGCGTACTTGGCGACCAGGCCGGAGTGGTAGGCGGTGCCACAGGCGACGATGAAGATCTTGTCGACGTCGCGCAGGTCCTGGTCGCTGAGGCGGACCTCGTCGAGCATGATCTCGCCGGTGTCGGTGAGCCGGCCGAGCAGGGTGTCGGCGATGGCCTGGGGCTGCTCCTCGATCTCCTTGAGCATGAACCAGTCGTAGCCGCCCTTCTCTGCGGCCGAGGAGTCCCAGTCGATGTGGAAGTCCTTGCCGCTGGCGGGCTGGCCCGAGAAGTCGGTGATCTCGATGGTGTCGCCGGTGATGAGGACGATCTGGTCCTGGCCCAGCTCCACCGCGTCCCGGGTGTGCTCGATGAACGCGGCCACGTCGCTGGCGAGGTAGTTCTCCCCGTCGCCCCGGCCGACGACCAGCGGCGAGTTGCGGCGGGCGCCGACGACGGCGCCGGGCACCGCGGCGTCGACGGCGAGCAGGGTGAACGCGCCCTCCAGGCGCTGGCAGACCACCCGCATGCCGGCGGCGAGCAGCTGCGGGCCCTCGGGGTGGCCGGCGGCGCGCAGGTCGGCCAGTGCGGCGGAGAGCAGGTGGGCCGCGCACTCGGTGTCGGTGTCGCTGCTGAACTGGACGCCGTCGGCCTCCAGCTCGGCGCGGAGCTTCGCGAAGTTCTCGATGATGCCGTTGTGGATCACGGCGACGCGGCCGTCGGGGGCGAGGTGCGGGTGGGCGTTGCGGTCGGTCGGGCCGCCGTGGGTGGCCCACCGGGTGTGCCCGATGCCGGTGGTGCCGTCCCCGATGCCGATGGGGCTGGCCGCGCAGGACGTCGGGTCCTCGGCGGCCCGCTCGGAGAGCACCTTCTCCAGGTTGGCCAGCTTGCCGGCCTTCTTCTCGGTCAGCAGCTCGCCGTCGCAGACGATGGCGACGCCGGCCGAGTCGTAGCCGCGGTACTCCAGCCGCCGCAGTCCGTCGAGCACGATTCCGAGCGCCGGGCGCGCGCCGGCGTAACCCACGATTCCACACATGTCCCGCAGCCTAACCCAGTTCCGCTCATCGCGTGTGCGCGAAAGCCGGGTAAACGATCACTGAATTTGAGCGATCGGGTAACGGGCGGGACCCGGGAGGACAAACAGCCGCCCCCGTACGCCGGGGGCGAAACCGGCACGGGAAGTGGCTTGCCCGCGTCGGCCGCGTACGGCACCCTCACGGCCGCGCGCCCGTTTCCCGGAGGAGAGGCAGCCGCATGTCCACGCCCCGTTCCGCCGCTGCCCGACCCGCCGACCCCCGACGACGCCGGCGGATGCGGGTCGCCGCGCTGCTCGCCTGCGGCCTGCTCACGACGACGGGTTGCACGCTCTCCAGCGGAGCGGAGCAGGAGGCCGTCCCGCAGCCGGCCGCCACCTCGGCCGAGCCCTCGCCGACGCCGAGCGGCCCGGTGACCGTCGTGTACGAGGTGTTCGGAACCGGTCCGGCGGACATCGAGTACTTCGACGCCGCCGGCACTCTCCAGCAGTTGGAGCGTCAGGGACTCCCGTGGCGCCACTCGTTCACGGCGGACGGTCAGGCGCGGGTGATGCTGATCGCGTCGCAGGTGCTGGACTACCGAGGACAGTTCAGTTGCCGGGCCTCGGTGACCGGGCGCCCACCGGCCGAGGACACCATTACCGCCGGCGCGTGGCGACTGACCTGCGCCCCGTGAGGCCGTACCCGTCCGCGCCGTGCGGACCGACCGGCAACCAGCATCGGATCGACGCCTGCCCGTCTAGAGTGAGCCGCCGGTCCGCAGCGTGATCGACCGGCGACCGCCCTGGACCCCTTCGCGGCCGCCCCGCCCTCCTTCCCGGAGCACAGCCATGTCCCACGCCACGCCGTCGCCCGAGCCGACCCCGCCGGCAGGCCCGCCCGCACCCGATGCGGCCGCCTCCGGCCCGCGCGCGTCGGGCAAACGCCCTCCTACGGTGGACCTCCGCGTCGCCGCCGGCGCGGTCGTCGTCTTCGGCATCTGCGCCTGTCTCGGCCTCGCCGACCGCCTTGTCAGCACCGCCGACGGGGGCGACCCGGACCGTCCGCTCGCCCACCTGCCCCGCCCGTACCAGCAACCGGCAGGCGGCGGGTGGCCGACGGCGGAGCCGGCCCCGACGACTCCGCCGGCCGTGCCGGCACGGACTGTCGCACCGGCACGGACGCCCTCCGACGGGCCGGGCACGGTCACCGTCGTCTACGAGGTGACCGGCCGCGGGCCAGCCGACGTGGAGTACTACGACGCCAACGGTGACTTCGTCCAGACCGAAGGAGTCACCCTGCCCTGGCGGATGCGGTTGCGCGCACACGACGCCGAGCGGGTGATGGTGCTGGCCACCGGCCCCGACCGGAACAGCACGATCGGCTGCCGCATCACCGTCGACGGCCGGGCCGTAGCCGCGGACGGCGGCCGGTGGCAGGTCACCTGCAACAAGGGGACGACGGGTTGAACCCGGGCCGGGAGTCCGTAGGCTGGCGGGCGTGACGACCACCGCCGATGTCGACCCGCTGGTGGCGCGGATGCGCGCGTTCGGGACGACCGTCTTCGCCGAGATGTCCGCCCTGGCCGTGCGCACCGGCGCGGTCAACCTCGGCCAGGGCTTCCCGGACACCGACGGGCCGGCGGAGATGCTCGCCGCCGCGGCCGAGGCGCTGCGCACCGGGCAGAACCAGTACCCGCCGGGGCCGGGCGTCCCGGCGTTGCGCGCGGCGGTGGCCGCGCACCAGCGCCGGTTCTGGGGGCTGGAGTACGACCCGGACGGCGAGATCGTGGTGACGGCGGGCGCCACCGAGGCGGTCGCGGCGGCGGTCCTCGGGCTCTGCGAGCCGGGCGACGAGGTGGTCTGCTTCGAGCCGTACTACGACTCGTACGCCGCCTCGATCGCGCTGGCCGGCGCGGTCCGGCGCCCGGTCACGCTGCGTCCCGCCGCCGACGGCCGGTACGCCTTCGACCCGGCGGCCCTGCGCGCCGCGTTCGGCCCGCGCACCCGGCTGGTGCTGCTGAACTCGCCGCACAACCCGACCGGCAAGGTGTTCACCCCCGACGAGCTGGCCCTGGTCGCCGAGCTGTGCCGGGAGCACGGCGCGTACGCGGTGACCGACGAGGTGTACGAGCACCTCGTCTTCACCGACGCCGCCGCCGGTCACGTGCCGCTGGCGACCCTGCCCGGCATGCGCGAGCGGACGCTGCGCATCTCCTCGGCCGGCAAGACGTTCTCCTGCACGGGCTGGAAGGTCGGCTGGGTGAGCGGGCCGGCGGCGCTGGTCTCGGCGGTGCTGCGGGTGAAGCAGTTCCTCACCTTCGTCAACGCCGCGCCGTTGCAGCCGGCGGTCGCGGTGGCGCTGGCCCTGCCGGACGACTACTTCACCGGCTTCCGGGACGACATGCAGGCCCGCCGGGACCAGCTCGTCGGCGGGCTGACCGACGCCGGGTTCGAGGTGCTGGCACCGGAGGGGACGTACTTCGTCACCGCCGACGTCACCGCGCTGGGCGGGCGCGACGGCGTGGAGTTCTGCCGGTCCCTGCCCGAGCGGTGCGGGGTGGTCGCCGTCCCGACCCAGGTCTTCTACGACGACGCCGAGGCCGGTCGCCGGCTGGTCCGCTTCGCCTTCTGCAAGCGCCCGGAGGTCCTGACCGAGGCCGTCACCCGGCTGCGCCGGCTCACCGGCACGCGGTGACCGACGCCTGCGCCTGACCGTCAGCCGGCGGCGCGGGTCGGGCCGCTCCCCCGCTCCGCCGGCGTCCCCGCCGAGCGGGACGCCCGAAGCCTGGCGACCACCGCGCCGCCGTCGGCGAGCAGCACCCCCTCGGCGTCGTCGACGAAGGCCAGGTCGGCCTCGACGTGCCGACTCGCCGCCGAGAGCAGCAGGCCGACCACCGGGTCGTCGGCCCGGCGGCGCAGCCCGTCGAGGTTGCGCAGCTCCCGCATCAGGTGACCGCGTTGGTTGCCGAGCACCGTCCGCACGGTGGCCGGGTCGCCGGACCGGGCCGCGGCGGTCACCTTGAGGAAGAAGTCGTCCCGGAACCCGCCGCTGCGCGGGCTGGGCTCGGCGAGCCAGCGGTCCAGCTCGGCGTGGCCGTCCGGGGTGATCTCGTAGACCACCCGGTCGGGCTTGACCGGCTGCGGATGCCGTTCGGCCACCACCAGGCCGTCCCGGGAGAGCCGGTCGAGGATCTGGTAGAGGTGCCCGATGTTGAGCGGGCCCCACTGCGGGCCGACCGCCTCCTCGAAGGCGCCCTTCAGCTCGTAGCCGTAGCTGGGGCCGCCGGCGAGCAGGGCCAGGACCGCGTGCTGTATCGCCACCGTCTTCTCCGATCCGATCCGGACTGGCCCACCCCGATGGGCCTTGCATTGTCACAATGTATCGCGCACAGTGTGTTCAGCACACGGGGAGGCGCGACATGCTCAACATCGTCTGGAAGCAGCTTCGCGGCCGTGCGGGACGGTCGGTGGCGCTGCTGGTCGGCGTGCTGGTGGCGACCACCGGTTTCGTCGTCCTGACCGGCGCCACCACCACCTCACGACTCGACGTCACCGGCGCCGTCGAACGGAACACCGAGGCCGCCTACGACATCCTGGTCCGCCCGAAGGGCGCGCGCACCCCGCTGGAGGCCGAACGCCGGCTGGTCCAGCCCAACTACCTCTCCGGCCTCTTCGGCGGCATCACGATGGCGCAGTACGAGCAGGTGAAGGCGGTCACCGGGGTGGACGTCGCCGCCCCCATCGCCATGCTCGGCTACTCCACCGCCCCCGTGCCGACCCCGCTGGACCTGACCGGGGCGGTGGACCGGTCGCTCGACCGGCAGGTCATCCGCGTCGATCCCCGCTTCGTCGCCGAACGCGGCCTCTCCGGCGCGCCGGGCCGGTCCCGCTACGTGTACGTCACCACCCACCCGTTGATCTACCCCCGCACGGACGTGTCCCACTCCAGCGACTCCACGCCGTACACCGACGGACGCAGCTATCCGTGGGCCGACGTGTGCGGCCCCTCGCCGCGCGAGGTGCTGCCCGACGGCCGCACCCGGCCCGTCTGCGACCCCCGGTACGCCCTGGGCAGCCCCGGCGCGTACTCGGAACGCGAGGAGTGGTCGCTGGTGGCCGTGCGGCTGCTCCCCGACGGCCGGTTCGAGGCCGGCCGGGGCGTCTTCCCCGACGGCGGTACGGGCCCCTCGTCCACCTCGGACCGGCTGCGGATCGCGGTCAGCCTGACGGTGCCGCTCCTGCTCGCCGCCGTGGACCCGGCCGCCGAGGACCGTCTCGTCGGCCTGGGCGGGGCAGTGGTCGACGGGCGGGCGCTGGGCCCGGACGACACCACGACCGTCAAGCGGACCGGCTCGGCGGAGATGCTCAACGTGCCGGTGCTCGCGACCAGCACCCCCTTCGTCGACGAGGAGCTGCGCGCCAGCTTCACGCGGCTGCCCGCGGCCCGACCGGCCGGCGTCGAACTCGACGCGCTGGAGCGCGCCCTGCGGCGCGGCCCCGAGCTGCCCGCCGGCGAAGCCCGGCACGACGTGGCCGCCGGCTGGCGCACCCGGCTCGCCGCGGGCCTCTCCCCGGCCGGCTGCTGTTTCGGCCAGCTCCAGGCGATGGTCCAGGCGGGGCCGACGCGGTACGACCGGCTGCCCGACGGCACGCTGCGGGTCGGTGCGCTCCCGGCGGCCGATCCGGAGGTGTACGGCGATCAGTTCACCTTCAACCCCTTCCCGCGCCCCTGGCTCGCCGAGGACACGGGGGCGCGGTCGCTGCGCAAGCTCCCGCTGAAGAAGGGCGCGCCGGGCGAACTGTACCGGGGCTGGCGGGCCGTGGGGGTCTTCGACCCGGAGAAGCTGACCGGCTTCAGCGACCTCGGGCGGGTGCCACTGGAGACGTACGAGCCGCCGTCGGCGCAGGGCGCGGACGCCCGCAGCCGGGACGCCCTGGGCGGTCGTCCGCTGGAGCCGGGCGGCAACCACGCCGGCCACTTCTCCGCCCCGCCGCTGCTGCTGACCAACCTGGACAGCGTGCCGGCGCTGCTGGCGGGCGGCGGCAGTCCACAGGCGAAGGCCCCGATCAGCGCGATCCGGGTCCGGGTCGCCGACGTGGGCGGCTACAACGAACGCGCCGCCGAACAGGTCCGGCTGGTCGCCGAGCGGATCGCCCAGGTCACCGGGCTCGACGTCGACATCACGCTCGGCTCGTCCCCCACCCCGCAGGCCGTGGAGCTGCCCGCCGGTTCGTTCGGCCGGCCGGCGCTGCGGCTGACCGAGAACTGGTCGGCACTCGGGGTCGCCTCGGTGATCACGAAGGCGGTGGACCGCAAGAGCGTCGCGCTCTTCGTGCTGGTGCTGGTGGTCTGCGCGCTCTTCCTCGGCAACGCGGTCGCCGCCGCCGTCCGGGACCGGCGGTCCGAACTGGCGGTGCTCGCCTGCCTGGGCTGGCCGGCCCGGCGGATCGGCGCGCTGATCCTCGGCGAGGTCGCCGCCCTCGGGCTGGCGGCCGGGCTGCTCTCGCTGGCGCTGGCGATCCCGCTCGGGGCCGCGCTCGGCATCGACGTGGGGTGGCGGCGGGCGGCGCTGGCCGTACCGGTGGCGCTGCTGCTGGCACTGGTCGCGGGCCTGACGCCGGCCCTACGGGCCGCGCGTGCCCACCCGGCCGCCGCGCTGCGCCCGGCGGTGGCGACGGCGCGCTGGGTGCGCCGGCCGCGCACCCTGGCCGGCCTGGCCCTGGCCAACCTGGCCCGCACGCCCGGCCGCACCCTGCTCGGGGCCGGCGCCCTGGCCATCGGGGTGGCCGCGCTGACCCTGGTCGCCGCCGCCGGGTACGCGTTCCGCGGCGCCATCGTCGGCAGCCTGCTCGGCGACACGGTGTCGCTGAGCGTGCGCGGCGCGGACACCATGGCCGCCGTCGCGACGGTGCTGCTCGGCGCCGCCGCGGTCGCCGACGTGCTCTACCTGAACATCCGGGACCGGGCCGCCGAACTGGCCACCCTGCGCGCGGTCGGCTGGAGCGACGCCGCGCTGGGCCGCCTGATCGGGTACGAGGGGCTGGCCCTCGGGCTGCTCGGCGCGGTCACCGGCGCCGGCCTCGGGCTGGCCGGGGCGGCCTGGCTGGTCGGCGCCCTGCCCGGCGCGTTGGTCACGGTCGCCGCGCTGGTGGCGGTGGCCGGTGTCCTGGTCACCTCGATGGCCGCCCTGGTCCCGGCCGCGCTGCTGCGCCGGCTGCCGACCGCACGACTGCTCGCGGAGGAGTGACGATGGAGACGACGACGGTGGGCAGCACGGTCCGGGTCGCCGGGCTGGTCCGACGGTTCGGGGCCGGCCCGCAGCAGGTGACCGCGATCGACGACGTGTCCCTGGAGATCCCGGCCGGGACGGTGGTGGCGCTGACCGGGCCCAGCGGCTCCGGGAAGTCCACGCTGCTGCACATGATCGGCGCGATCGAGCAGGTCGACGGCGGCACCGTCACCGTGGACGAACTGGAGATCACCGGGCTCGGCCGGTCGGCCCTGACCCGGTACCGGCAGCGGGTCGGCTTCGTCTTCCAGCGCTACCACCTGCTGCCCGCGCTGACCGTGCTGGACAACGTGATCGCGCCGATGCTGCCCCGCCGGGGGCGGGCCGACCACGCCGCCCGGGCCCGGGAGCTGCTCGACGCGGTGGGCCTGGCCGGGCGGGAACGGGCCCTGCCGGCCCAGCTCTCCGGCGGTCAGCAGCAGCGGGTCGCGATCGCCCGGGCGCTGATGGGCTCCCCCGGGCTGCTGCTCGCCGACGAGCCGACCGGCAACCTCGACTCGGCCACCGGCGGGCAGATCCTCGACCTGCTGCTGGACCTGCGGGACCGGCACGGCATGACGATCCTGCTCGCCACCCACGAGCGGGCGGTGGCCGCCCGGTGCGACCGGCTGATCCGCCTCGGCGACGGGCGGATCGTCGAGGACGTGGACCTCACCGACGGCGAGGACCCGGCGGCCACCTTCCGGCGCGCCGCGGGCCTGCGCCTGTAGACCGGCCGCCGGCTGCCGCTCCTGGCGGACGGCTCAGACCGGTTCCCGACCGCCCGGGAAAGGCGACGGCCCGGGCCCGCCGGTGGCGGGCCCGGGCCGAAGGAAGAAGTCAGGCGGTCGGGCTGGCGACGCGCACCGCGCCGGCGATGCGCTCGGCCGTCTCGCGGGCGACGTGCTCCGTGGCGGCCTCGACCATGACGCGGACCAGGGGCTCGGTGCCGGACGGGCGGAGCAGCACCCGGCCGGTCTCCCCCAGCTCCGCCTCGGCCCGCTCGACCTCGGCCCGGACGGCGGGCGCGGCCGCGCCGACCGTGCGGTCGCCGACGGGAACGTTGACCAGCACCTGCGGCAGCCGGGTGAGCACGCCGGCCAGCTCGGCCAGGGACTTGCCGGTCGCGGCCATCCGCGACATCAGGTGCAGCCCGGTCAGCACGCCGTCGCCGGTGGTGGCGTACGCGGGCATCACGATGTGGCCGCTCTGCTCGCCGCCCAGCGCCAGCCCGGACGCCCGCAGCTCCTCCAGCACGTACCGGTCGCCGACCTTGGTCTCGACCAGCCGGATGCCCTCGCGGGACATCGCCAGGCGCAGGCCCAGGTTGCTCATCACGGTCGCGACCAGCGTGTCCTGCGTCAGCGTGCCGGCCTCCCGCATGGCGAGGGCGAGGATCGCCATCACCTGGTCGCCGTCGACCTCGTCGCCGTCGGCGGTCACCGCGACGCACCGGTCGGCGTCGCCGTCGTGCGCGATGCCCAGGTGCGCGCCGTGCTCGACCACGGCGGCCCGCAGGGCCTCGATGTGGTTGGAGCCGCACTCGTCGTTGATGTTCAGGCCGTCGGGCTCGGCGTGGATCGCGACGACCTCGGCCCCGGCCTCCCGGTACGCCACCGGCGCCACCTCGGCGGCCGCGCCGTTGGCGCAGTCGACCACGACCTTGATCCCGTCGAGACGGTGCGGCACGGTGCCGACCAGGTGCTGCACGTAGTGGTCGGCGCCGTCGAGCAGGTCGTGCACCCGGCCGACGCCGGCGCCGATCGGCCGTTCCCAGGCGGTGGTGGCGTTCGCCGCGACGGCCGACTCGATCTGCATCTCGATCTCGTCGGGCAGCTTGTGCCCGCCGGCGGCGAAGAGCTTGATCCCGTTGTCCGGCATCGGGTTGTGCGAGGCGGAGAGCATGACGCCCAGGTCTGCCTTGGCCTCGGCGGTGAGGAACGCCACGGCCGGCGTCGGCAGCACGCCCACCCGCACCACGTTGGCGCCGGCGCTGGTGAGCCCGGCCACGACGGCGGCCTCCAGCATCTCGCCGCTGGCCCGGGTGTCCCGGCCGACCACGGCGAGCGGGGGATGGCTCTTGTCCGACTCGGCAAGCGTGTGCGCGGCGGCGACCGCCACCGCGAGCGCCAACTCGGGCGTGAGATCCGCATTCGCCCGCCCGCGTACGCCATCCGTGCCGAACAACCGACCCATACCCGCCAACCTCCGATGAAACGGTCCAGAGAAAGGCGAACGGCCGGGCCGCCTCCCGTCGAGGGGAGGCGACCCGGCCGTTCGTCAGAAGTACAACGTGCCGCTGAAGGTCAGCGCTTCGAGTACTGGGGAGCCTTACGGGCCTTCTTGAGGCCGTACTTCTTGCTTTCCTTGACCCGGGCGTCCCGGGTGAGGAAGCCGGCCTTCTTCAGCGCCGGACGGTCGTCCGGCTCGCTGACGATCAGGGCCCGGGCGATGGCCAGCCGGAGCGCGCCGGCCTGACCGGTGGTGCCGCCGCCGCGCAGGTTGGCGATGACGTCGAACGCCTCCGGCTTCTCGGCGGTGACCAGCGGGTCCTTGATCAGCTGCTGGTGCACCTTGCTCGGGAAGTAGGCCTCGAGGTCCCGACCGTTGCAGGTGATCTTGCCGGTGCCCGGCACGATGCGGACCCGGACGATGGCCTCCTTGCGGCGACCCACGGTCTGGATCGGCCGGTCACCACGAGGCGCGCGGGCGACGGGCGCCGGCGCCTCGGTGGCCTCCTCGGGGGCAACCTCGGTGGCGGTGATGTCGGTCATGCTGATTCCTTCGCCCGCGCTCACTGCGCGATCTGCTTGATCTCGAACGGCACCGGCTGCTGCGCGCCGTGCGGGTGCTCGGCACCGGCGTAGACCTTCAGCTTCTTGATGAGCTTACGGCCGAGCTTGTTGTGCGGGAGCATCCCCTTGACGGCGAGCTCGATGGCCCGCTCGGGACGCTTGGTCAGCAGCTCGTCGTAGCCGACCTGCTTCAGACCACCCGGGTAACCGGAGTGGCGGTAGGCGACCTTCTGCTGCCGCTTGTTGCCGGTCAGCGCCACCTTGCCCGCGTTCACGATGACGACGAAGTCGCCCGTGTCGACGTGCGGCGCGAAAGTCGGCTTGTGCTTGCCGCGCAGCAGCGTGGCGGCGTGGGTGGCCAGGCGGCCCAGCACGACATCAGAGGCGTCGATGACGTGCCACTGACGCTCGATCTCACCCGGCTTCGGGCTGTACGTACGCACAGGTATACCTTGTCTCGTCGTCGGTCTGGGGTCGCGCGCCGAGGTTACCGGGCGCGCACGAACGACCAAGCGTACCTCAGGCGGCACGCCTCTGGATGTCGTACAACAGCAGGCAACGATACCCGCCGCCCCGTCGGCAGGTCAAAACGGGGTACCGCCCCGCCTGGCCCGTCACAGAGCATAGCCGGGGTCACACCCCGGCCGACCGGCGCGGGCCCGGCCGCAGGTAGACCAACCAGGTCGCCGCGAAACACACGGCGTACGCCACGACGAAGGCGACATACGCCGCGTCCGCGCTGCTCCCGGGTGGCGAAGAGCCCAGGCGACGCGCCGGCCGCCGTCGCCACGAAGTTCCCGAAGGTCACCCGGGCCCCGGCCGTCGCCAGCACCGCCAGCCCGACGAGCTGCACCGCCGGCACGCCGAGCGTCAGAGCTGTTGCAGGATGCGCAACGCCCGGCCGACCCGGAGCATGGTCTCGGTGTCGGCGACGTCCACGCACTCGGTGAACCACTTCTTCATCGGCGAGGAGAGTCGGTCGGGCATCACCACGTACGCGCCCATCGGCACCGCCAGGGGCGAGTCGCGTAGCAGCGCCTCCTCGACCACCTCGGCCACGATGACGATCGGCACGTCGGTGGAGTTGTAGACGTCGGAGCTGATCACCAGCCCGAGCCGTTCCCGGGCGCCGTCGATGCGCCAGACCTCGCCCCTACGCAGCACGCGGGCGCCCGCCGAAGAGCACGTCGTCGACCATGCCCACCTCGCGGGCGTCGGCGAGGGCGGCGGACTCGAGGTCGAGCCCGGCCCGGCCGACGGCTGCGGCGTGCGCGGTGAAGACCTCGCGCAGCGCCTTCTCCCGGGCCGCCTGGTCCATCCACGCCGACAGGGAGAGCCCTTCGCGCTTGGCGAACCGCCGGGCCTCCTCGATCGTCTCGTCGGAGAACGACAGGGTCACCTTGGCAGTCATGCCGTGCAGACTACCCAGCGGTACGACCGGCAGTCATCCCGCTCGCCGCCAGCCGGCAAACCAGACAAAGCCCCCGGCTGGCCCGTGGCGACCATCCGGTCGGTGCGCCGCGCCAGCATCAACGTGCCGAGCCCGGCCCCCGTCCACCGGGGCAGCTCGACAGTCCCGCACATCCACACGTCCGGCCCCCGAGGCCGCCCGGTCAGCCGGCCGCCTCGGCGTCGGGCCCACGTCGGCCGCCGAACACGGCGAACCGCCACTGCTTGAAGAAGCAGTCGACGTCGGCCAGTCCCGCCTCGGCCAGCCAGCGGCACTGCGCGGAGACCGGCGCCGGCCGGTCGTACGCCATCCGGCCCTCGGCGGCGGCGATCTCCTCGGCGTCGGAGCCCAGCGCGGCGACCTGCGCCAGCCACACCTCGTGGTAGCGCCGGTCGAGCTCCGGGGTCGGACCGGCGACCTGCTCGGCGTTGACGAACACGCCGCCGGGCACCAGCGCCGCCGCCGCACGCCGGTAGAGCGTGCGCTTGCCGGCATCGTCGAGGTGGTGGATGGCCAGCGCGCTGACCACCGCGTCGTAGCGACCGGCGGGCAGCGGGTCGGCCAGGTCGGCCGTCACCGTGCGGTGTGGCACCGACCGGGCCCGCAGGTGCTCGGCGGCGACCGCGAGCATGGCCGGCGCGGCGTCGACCAGGGTCAGCCGCACCCCCGGCACCGCCGCCGCGAGCAGCAGCGACAGCAGCCCGGTGCCCGCGCCCAGGTCCAGCACCTCGGGGGTACGCCCCGACGCCAGCGCGGCCCGCAGCGGCGGCGCGGCCACCTCCACGGCCGTGCCGTAGAACGCGTCGAAGCAGGGCACCAGCCGCCGGCGGGCCTCGTCGTAGCTGCCGGCCACCGCGTCGAAGGCCGCGCTCACACCCATGTCGCAACTCCCAGATCCCAGGACAGTTGTCTCACATCATAAGCGCCGCGATTCGGCTCGCCGCTTCCGTGCGGTGTGCGGGGCTCTTGACAGGACCGAAACAGACGCGACCCGGACCGGAAACCGCCCGCCGGCACGCTTTGCCGGCATGACGGACGGTGCACGGGCCGCGACTCGACCGGAGCGGAGGCCCCGGGAGGTGGCGACCGCCATGGACCCGGCCGCCACGACGCGCGCCTGGAGGCCCGTCTGCCCGCTCGACCGGCTGGAGCCCGAGCCGGGCGTCGCGGCGCTGGTCGACGCCGTGCAGGTGGCCCTCTTCCACACCGCCGACGGGCTGTTCGCCCGCGACAACCTCGACCCCGTCGGCCGGGCGTACGTGCTGTCGAGAGGCGTCGTCGGCCGCCGGAGGGGGGGTGCCGACGGTCGCCTCGCCGCTGCACAAGCAGGCGTACGACCTGCGCACCGGGGTCTGTCTGGACCTGCCCGGGGTCGCCGTGCCCCGGCACGAGGTGCACTGCCGGGACGGTCTGGTCGAGGTGCGGCTGCGACAGGAGGGGTGAATGCGCGACGAACTGGCCGGCTTCACCATCGGGGTGACCGCCGACCGCCGGCGGGACGAACTCGCCGCGCTGCTCCGGCGGCGGGGCGCCCGGGTGGTGATCGCCCCGGCCCTGCGGATCGTGCCGCTGGCCGACGACACCGGCCTGCGCGAAGCCACCCGGGCCTGCCTGGACCGGCCACCCGACATCCTGATGGCCAACACCGGCATCGGGATGCGCGGCTGGCTGGCGGCCGCCGAGGGCTGGGGGCTGGCCGAGCCGCTGCGCGGCGTCCTCGCCGGCGCGTACGTGGTGGCCCGGGGCCCGAAGGCGCGCGGGGCGATCCGCGCCGCCGGCCTGCACGACCAGTGGTCACCGGAATCGGAGAGCTGCGACGAGGTGGTCGACCACCTGTGCCGGCGCGGCGTCGCCGGGCAGGTGATCGCCATGCAGCTGCACGGCGAGCGGCAGCCGGAGTGCACGACGGCGCTGGAGGCGGCCGGGGCCACCGTGATCGAGGTGCCGGTCTACCGGTGGGCGGCGCCGACCGACCCGGCCCCGCTGCACCGCCTGATCGACCTGGTCGCCGGCCGGCTGGTCGACGCCGTCACGTTCACCTCGGCCCCGGCGGCGGAGGCGCTGCTGCGCGCCGCCGGGGACCGCGGCGACGCGGTGCTGGACGCGTTCCGGCGTGACGTGCTGGCCAGTTGCGTGGGGGCGGTCACCGCGGAGCCGCTGCTGCGGCGCGGGGTGCCGGTCAGCGCGCCGTCCCGGGCGCGGCTGGGCGCCCTGGTCCGGACCATCGTGGACGAGCTGCCGCGCCGCACGGTCACCCTGAGGGCGGCCGGCCACCTGCTCACCCTGCGCGGGCACGCCGCCGTGGTCGACGGCGAGCTGCGCCCGCTCGCCCCGGCGCCGATGGCCGTGCTCCGGGCGCTGGCACACTCCCCCGGCCGGGTGCTGTCCCGGACCGCGCTGTTGCGGACGCTGCCGCGCGGCGCCGACGAGCACGCGGTGGAGATGGCGGTCGCCCGGCTGCGCGCCGGGCTGCGGGCGCCCCGGGTGGTACAGACCGTCGTCAAGCGCGGCTACCGGCTCCGGGTCGACTGACGCGGCGGGGCGGCCCCTGCCGCCCGCACCGGGGCGGCCACGGGCACCGTCCAGCCGTGGCCGTTCTCAGCCGACCCGAGCCGGGAAGCCGCGGCCGTGCTCGGACTGGAGGCGGATCATGGCGTGCTCCACGACGGTCACCAGCACCTGCTTGACCGACTCCCGGTGCCGGGCGTCGGTCAACACCAGCGGCACGTCCGGCGAGATGGCCAGCGCCTCCCGGACCTCCTCCAGTTCGTACTGCGGCGCGCCGTCGAACCGGTTCAACGCCACCACGTACGGCAGCCTGCGGTTCTCGAAGTAGTCCAGCGGCGCGAAGGCGTCGGTGATCCGGCGGGTGTCCACGAGGACGGCCGCGCCCACCGCCCCCTTGATGATCTCGTCCCACATGAACCAGAACCGGGTCTGGCCGGGCGTGCCGAAGAGGTACAGGATCAGGTCCTCGGCCATGGTGATCCGGCCGAAGTCCATGGCGACCGTGGTGGTCTGCTTCCCCGGCACCTTGGACGGGTCGTCGATGCCGACCCCGGCCGCGGTCATCACCGCCTCGGTCCTGAGCGGGGTGATCTCCGAGATCGCGCCGACCAGGGTCGTCTTTCCCACGCCGAAGCCGCCCGCGACCACGATCTTCGCGGAGATGATTCCCCGGCTCTGGCGGGCCCCGGCGGGGTCATAGCCTGCGAAGTCCACTTAGCACCCTTCCAAGGATTTCCATCCGCTCCTCGAACCCCTCGGCGGGAGCGGCAGTGTGTAGCGTCAGCAGGCTCTCGGCCACCATGTCGGCGACCAGCACCCGGGTGACGCCCAGCGGCATCCGGGTGTATGCGGCGATCTCGGCCAGCGACTGCGCCCGCCCCTCGCAGACGGTGGCGATGCGGTGCTTGTCGTGCCCCGCGAAGCGGGACTCCGCGACCTGGGTTGGGGTGGCCGACAGGACCGCCTCCAGGGCGATGTCCATCTGCGCCTCGGTCCGACCGCGGGTGACGGCGTACGGCCGTACCAGCGCGCCGCGCGGGTCCGCGCGCCGTTGGTCCATCCGCGATCACCTCCCTTTCCCGGCCGGGCCCTTGTGGCACCGGTCTCCTCGTCCCTCGCCGACGCGGAGCCCGCGTCGCAACCCGCCTACGACCGCACGGCGTCCCGGGGCAGCGGCACCAGCGCCGCGCCGACCCGCTCCACCAGGAGCGCCATCTCGTAACCCACCTGCCCGACGTCGCAGCTGCGGGCCGCCAGCACCGCCATCGACGAGCCGTCGCTGATCGACATCAGGAAGAGGTAGCCGCTGTCCATCTCGATGACCGTCTGCAGCACACCGCCGGCGCTGAACATCCGGGCGGCGCCCTCGGTCAGGCTGACCACGCCCGAGGTGATCGCCGCGAGCTGGTCCGCCCGGTCCGCGGGCAGGTCCCGCGAGGAGGCGAGCAGCAGCCCGTCGGCGGACACCGCCACCACGTGGGCGATACCCGCCACGCTGTCGGCGAAGTTGGTGAGCAACCAACTCATGTCCTGCATGGCCGCTGGCCTGTTCATCGACTCGTCTCCTTGGTCGAGGTGCTGTTCTGGTCCGTTCCGGCCGCCCGGCCGCGCTGCACGCCGCGGTGGTAGGCCGACAACAGACCCCGTACTTCGTCGGGGGTGCGCCGGCTACGGTCGCGGCCGCCCTGGGGCTCGATCCCGCCGGGCACGAGCTGCGCCTGCGGCACCCGCTTGGGCAGCCCGGACCGGGTGGTGCCGGCGGCGGCCGGCTCCGCGGCCCGGCTGGCCCGGGACCAGCCCTCGTCGGCCGCCGTCCGCCAGGCGTCCGCGTCCGCCGCGGGCGCCGCCGTCGGCGGGTCCGCGACCGGCGTCGCGGCCGGCGTCGCGGGGGTCGCGTCCAGCGTCACGGGCCGCGCCGGGGCCGGGGCCGGCGGGGTGTACGCCGGCGGCGGCTGCGCGGGCGGCGGGGTGGCCGTGCTGCCCGGCGTACGCGTGGGCAGCCGTGGCGGGCGCGACTCGCCCGTCGTCGGCTGGGCCGCGGCCGGCTGGCCGGCGGACGGCTGGGCCTGCGGCGGCTGGCTGAAGTCCGGGCGGGTGAAGATGGCGGTGGCGTCGTTGCCGTGCGAGCGGAACCACACCGCCTCCATCTCGCGGAAGATGGGCGCCTCGGCCGGCAGCTCGGCGCGCGGGGTGATCGGCGCGGCCGGTGTGATCGGCGCGGTCGGGGCGGTGGCAGCCAGGTTGGCCCCGAGGCCGCGGCCCGCGCCTGCTCCGAATCCGCCGGCCGCGGCGGGGCCGGCCGGCAGCGGGGTGGTGGCCGGTTGGCCGGCGGTCGGGCCGGCCGGCAGCACCGGTGCGGCCGGCGCGGTGGCCTCCGCCCCGGGGACACGCTTGGGCAGCGGCTCGACCGCGGGGTAGGCGACGGTCGGCGTGCCGACCGAGACCCCACCGCCGGTGAAGGTCGGCTGGGCCGGCGTCGCCGGAGGGGCCGACGGCGTCCCGGTCAGGCCGCCGGCCTGCACCGGGGACGCGGCGTCCCGCGCCTGCTCGGGCGCCTGCCACGGCGCCGGCGCGGACCGCCACTGGTCGGTGAGGGTGGCGGTACGCCCCGTTCCGGCGAGCGGCTCGCCGAGACCGACAGGGGTGAGCGGCGTCTGCTCGACGGCGAGCGGCTGCCGGGGCCGGGTGATCTGCTGGTCGCGGCTGGGGAGCTGCGGCAGCACCACCGTCGCGGCGGGGAGCGTCACCTGGGCGACGGTGCCGCCCTCCACGTTGCGGCGCAGCTCCACCCGGATGCCGTAGCGGGAGGCGAGCCGACTGACCACGGCCAGACCCATCAGCCGGAACGCCGCGACGTCGACGCTCGGCGGGGCCGCCAGCCGGCGGTTCAGCGAGTCCAACTGCTCGTCGGTCAGGCCGAGGCCCCGGTCCTCCACCTGGATCAGCACGTAGTCCCGGATGCGCCGGCCGTCGGCGACCACGGTCGTCGTCGGCGGCGAGAAGCGGGTGGCGTTGTCGAGCAGCTCGGCGACCAGCCGGACCACGTCGTTGACCGCGTGCGCGGCCACCGAGATGTCGGTGTCGACGGTGCCGAACTCGATCCGGTTGTAGAGCTCGACCTCGGACTGCGCGGCGCGCAGCACGTCCACCAGAAGGGCGTCGTCGCGGCGCGGCACGGCCGAGTCGGCGCCGGCCAGGACGAGCAGGTTCTCGTCGTTGCGGCGCATCCGGGTGGCGAGGTGGTCCAGCTCGAAGAGCTGCGCCAGCCGCTTCGGGTCCTCCTCGCCGCGCTCGATCGCGTCCAGCTCGCCGATCATCCGGTCGACCAGGGTCTGACTGCGCCGGGCCAGGTTGAGGAACATCGCCGAGACGCTGGTGCGCAGCGCGGCCTGCTCGGCGGCCACGCGGACCGCCTCGCGGTGCACGACGTTGAAGGCGAGCGCCACCTGCCCGACCTCGTCGCGGCTGTCGAGCCGGATCGGGTCGCGCACCTCCCGGACGATCTCGTCGACGCCGCCGTCGCCGACGTTGCCGACGTTCTGGAGCCGCTTCACCGCGTCCGGCAGGTCGTGGTTGGCCACCGAGAGGGCGCCCTCCCGCAGCCGGCGCAGCGAGCGGTTGAGCGAGCGGGCCAGCACCACGGCGAGGCTGACCGCGATGGCGAGCGTGAGCAGCACCAGCACCGACTCGACGACGGCCTGCCGGATGACGTCCGCGCGGGCCTGGTCGGCCTGGTCGAGCAGCCGGTCCTGGAGCCGGATCTCGGCCCACCGCATGAGGTCGTTGACCGCGCCGAAGGCGGCGGTGGCCTCCTGGGCGGTCACCAGCGGGCGCTGCCCGACCGAGCGGGTGATGTCGGCCGCGACCCGGTCGGCGAGGGTGACCGCGTCGCCCGAGACGGTGCCGTCGACGAGGGCGCGCTGGGTCGGGTCGGCGGCCAGGGAGAAGGCGAGCAGCGCCTCCTGCTGGCTGGTCAGGGTGGCGACGAAGGAGGAGAACTGTTCCTCGTCGAGCGAGCCGGCGCTCAGCGCGGTGAAGGCGACCGACTGCTCCTCGGCGACGGCCGCCTTGGCGCGGGCGAACGCGGCGACCGCACGCCGGGCGTCGGCCAGCCGCTCCTCGCCGGGCAGCTGGGCGAGCCCGTCGCCGTACGCGACCAGGTCGGTGATGATGACCCCGTAGCGCAGCGCCGCCTCGGCGACCGCCATCTGCTGGCGGTCCAGCACCTTCTGCCGGGTGGCGGCCAGCGTCTCCAGGTGCTCGTCGATGGTGGCCAGCCGGTTCCGGACGGCGGCCGGCACCTCGCCGATCCGCCCGCGCTCCGCCCGGTAGGCGTCGATCCGCGCGTCGGTGCTGCGCACCCGCAGGTTGTAGGCGTCGGCCTTCTGCTGCGGCGCGGCCAGGAAGGCGGACGCCGCCATCCGCTCGGCGTGCAGGTCCTGGGTCATCGCGGAGATGTCGATGGAGAGCGCCGTGACGGCCCGGGCCTGGGTCGCGTCCAGGGCGCCCTCGCCGACGGAGATGAGCCGGACGGTGGCCAGCGCGATCACCGCGGCGACCGGCACCACCAGGATCAGCGCGAGCTTGGAGCGGATCCGCGCGTCGCGCAGCCGGGGCATCCTCCGGCGCTTCGACTGCTCGCTCTCGCCGCCGCCGCCGGGCAGGGTCGTCGGTCCGGTGCTCACGACATCGCCTCCGTCGTTTCTTCCACGCCTGCCCCGCCGACTCGCGCCCGGTGCAGCGGACTGCGCCACACGCGGCACGGCCGCGATTTCATCAGAAGCGATCCAGTTTGGGAAGCCGCAGTGGGGAAAGAAACGGTCGGAGGGCACGCATCCCGTGATCCGGTCAACTAATACCTTCAATTCTTCATGCCCGTGAACAGGGCATGTAACTCCAGAGTGGTCATCCGTGTCGGATTAGTGAGCGCCGGCAAACTTCTCGCAGCCCCACCATGTGGGATGCGCGTCCCGAAACGGCTCCGACGTGCGCGCTTGACCACAGGGCCCGGCGTTGGCAAGGTTTTGCAGGCTTCGCGCACACCGTACGGCAGACCGATACCGTTCCTCCACTGAGGACGGAAACAACCCGGCGGTGACCGGGCAGCGCCCCGGGCCGCATCTGGAGGACTGAGTTGAGCACCATCCGCTCCGCGACCGCCGCGGCGCTCGCATCGGCCGTGCTGGCCACCACGCTCACCGGCTGCCAGTTCGGCGCGGACGAGCAGGACACCAGTCCCATCGTCATCGCGGCGGACCTCGAACTCTCCGGCGCGGCGGCGACCGCCGGCAAGGCGTACCAGCGGGCGTTGGAACTGAAGATCGAGCAACTTAACTCCTCGGGCGCGCTGAACGGCCGGAGGATCGAACTCAAGGTGAAGGACAACCGGTCGGACCCGGCCGAGTCGTTGCGCAACATCGGTGACTTCAGCGCCGATTCGCAAGTCAGCGCGATCATCATGGGCGGCTGCAACGAATGCGCGGTCGGCGCCGTCCGGACCATCAACGAGAAGCGAATTCCCACCATTGCCCTCGCCTCGTCCGGCGCGGTGTCCAGCCCGATCGCCGACCGGCGGTACGTGTTCAAGCTCGCCCCCAACGCGGCCGACAGCGCCGCCGCCCTCGCCGTCGAGATGCAACGCAAGGGCGTCAAGACGGCCGGCGTGCTGTACAGCGACGACGACTACGGCCGCGAGGGGCTGGCCGCGCTGCGCAGCGAGTTCGCGAAGAGCGGCATCAAGCCACCGGGCGCGGAATCGGTCAAGACCACCGACACCGAGGTCGGCGAGCAGATCAAGGCGCTGACCGAGGACGAGCCGGACGCGCTGGTGGTGTGGACCTCGCCGGAGCAGGCGGCGCTCGCCGCCACCGCGGCCCAGCAGGCCAAGTTCAAGGGATCGCTCTTCTTCGACGCGGCGGCCGCCGGCGACCTCTTCCTCGGCACCGCCGCCCGGGCGACCGAGCGGGCGACCATGGTCTTCACCCAGACCATGGTGATCGACGACGTCATCGCCACCACCCCGGCGAAGGCGGCCCGCCGGCAGTGGTTCCAGGACTACACCGCCCGCTTCGGCGGCTACAACGGCTCGTCCTCGTTCGCGGCCGACGCCGTGCAGCTCATCGCCGACGCCGAACTGCGCGCCGGCGGCGAGCCCGGCCGGGTGGACCGCGACGGCATCCGCGACGTGCTGGAGACGTCGCAGATGGACGGCCTGTCCGGCCCGATCCGGATGACGCCGGACAACCACTCCGGCCTGATGCCGCAGGCCCTGACCACCCTGGTCGCCCGCAACGGCCGGTGGCGCCTCGCGGGGTGAGGGTGGTGGGGCGGTGTGGCCCGCCGTACCCGGCTCCGGGCGGTCAGGCTTGATCCCTGCGCCGGGTACGGCGGGCCACACCTTGGCTGGTCTAGCGGGCCATCGGTCGACGCCGGGTCACCGGTAGACGTCCGCGGTCACCGGTCGAACCCGGGTCACCGGTCCACCGTGGGTCACCGGGCCGACGTGGTGGCCCGGACCCAGGGCAGCGCGAGCCGCTCGACCAGGGAGAGAGCGCTGTAGAGCAGGATGCTCATCAGCGCGATCAGCACGATCGCCGCCCAGGCGGTCGCGGTGTCGCCGATGCCGTTGTACTGCAGGATCTGGTAGCCCAGCCCCGGCTTGTCCGAGTAGAACTCGCCGATCACCGCGCCGATCGCGGCCAGCGGCATCGCCACCTTGAGGCCCACGAAGACCTGCGGCAGCGCGGCCGGGAAGCGCACCTTGCGGAACGCCTGCCACCACGACGCGTTCAGCGACCTGGCCAGCTCGGCCAGGTCCGCCGGGGTGGTGGTGAGACCCGTCGCGGTGGAGAGCACGATCGGGAAGAAGCACAGCAGGAACACCATGGTCAGGATGGGCTTCTCCCCCCAGCCGACCGAGACCACCAGCAGCGGGCCGAGGGCGATCTTCGGCACCGCGTTGACCGCCACGAGCAGCGGCGCGAACATCCGCTCGACGCGGCGGGACGCGGCCAGCGCCATCCCGATCAGCACCCCGGCGACCGCCGAGAGCAGGAAGCCGACCAGCGTCAGCAGGGTGGTCACCCCCAGCGCCGGCAGCAGCACGTCGGTCGACGCCGTCAACGATCTCCACACCGCCTGCGGCGGCGGCAGGGACGCCGGGTGCACCAGCTCCAGCACCGACGTGACCAGCCACCAGACGATCAGCGCGATCAGCGCGCCGAGCAGCGGCAGGCCGACCGCCGCCGGGCGTACGCCGGACCGGCGGGCGGCCGCCGCAACCGGCGGCGTGGTGGGCGTCGCCACCCCGGGCGCGCCGGCCGGGGCCGGAGCGACGGCCTCGCGCCCCGCCTCGGTCGGGTCGGACCGGGTACCTGTCGTCTCCGTCACGGGTCCTCCTCTCCTGCCGGCCAGGGCCGGCACGCGGCGGGGGTGCGCCCTCCGGTCATCCCGATGGGTCACACCCCCGCCGCACTGTCGGCGTCGATCAGGCCTTCGGCGCGAGGCTGAAGTCGATGATCTGGTCGGGGGTGATGTTCTGCTTGAGCTGGCCCGCGCCCTGCAGGATCGCGATGCTCTTGGCCACCCGGCCGCTGTCCAGCGTGCCGAGCTGGGTGCCGGAGTTGCTGGACCGCACGTAGCCGGCCATCAGCTGCAGCTCAGCGGCGGCGGCAGCCGGGTTGGCGGCGTCGACGTTCTTCTTCAGGATGTTGCCCGCCTCCTGCGGGTTGGTCAGCGAGTACTCGAGGCCCTTCATCAGGGCCTGCGTGAACCGCTTGACCATCTCCGGCTTCTCCTTGGCGATCTTGGAGGAGGTGATCAGCACGTTGCCGTAGAGGTCCTGCATCACGTTGCTGTACGGCAGCAGGACGGCCTTCTTCTTGGTCACCGTCTCGATGGTGGGCTGGCCGACGACGAACTGGCCGATCCCGTCCACCGTGCCGGAGGCGAGGGTGCCCATCAGCGTCTGCGCGTCGCCGTTGACCCAGGTCACCTTGGTGGCGTCCACGCCGGCCATCCGGGCGTACGTCGGGAAGAGGTTGCGGACGACGGAGCCCTGGGTGTCGGCGAGCTTCTTGCCCTCCAGGTCCTTCGGCGACGCGATGCCCTTGCCCTCGACGGTCGCGATGGCGGCCATGGTGCGCTGCTGGATGGCGGCGACCGCGACGAAGTCCTTGGCCTGGCCGTTGCCGAACTGGAGCAGGCCACCGGTGAGGTCGATCGGGCCGAAGTCGGCCTGCCCGCCGACGATCGTCTGGATCACCATGCCGGTGCCCTGCCCCGGCTTGATCTCGACGTCGAACCCGGCCTCCTTGAAGAAGCCCTTCTCCTTCGCCACCCAGGCGTAGGAGTCACGGCCGAAGTTGCCGAACGAGGTGAGGTAGGTCACCTTCTCCAGCGCCCCGCCGTTGCCGCCCTTGGCGTCGTCGCCGGAGTCCGAGCCGCTGCACGCGGAGACCAGGGCGAGGGCGGTGGCCAGCGCGGCTGTGGCGACCGTACGGGTCAGCCTTCTCATCAGTACACCATGTCCTTTCCGACCGGTACGGCTCGCCGCCGCCCGGTGGGGGTTGTCCGGCGGGCCGGCGGAGGGGTTGCCGGCTCCACCGTCGTGAGGGGATCCATCGCGGGCACAGCGTACGAGAAAACAACCTTTGCGGTGCCAGCCGTATCGGGTTGCGGTACGGACACAACTCGTGTCCGCCCGTGACGGCTCGCCGCCATCCACTGCGGATCGGCCAGGTGATCCACCCCGGACGATGCGACATGCGGGCAGGCCGGATACCCTGTGCCGCGACTGCTGATCACAGACTCAGGGAGGCCGCCGGAGATGATCCGCCTGTCCGGGGTGTCCCGCACCTTCGACGGCCGCAGTGGCCGGGTGGAGGCGCTGCGCGGCATCGACCTGCACGTCGCCGATGGCGAGTTCGTGGCGGTGCTCGGCCGCTCCGGGTGCGGCAAGTCCACGCTGCTGCGCCTGATCGCCGGCCTCCTGCCGGTGTCCGACGGCGAGATCACCGTGGCCGGTACGCCGATCACCAGGCCCCGCCCCGACATCGCCATGCTGTTCCAGCGGCCGGCCCTGCTCCCCTGGCGCACCGTGCTGGACAACGTCCTGCTCCCCGTGGAGATCTTCGGCTGGAAGCGGGCGAAGCACCGCGAACGGGCCCGGGAGCTGCTGGAACTCGCCGGGCTGGGCGGCTTCGAGAAGCGGCTGCCGCACGAGCTCTCCGGCGGCATGCAGCAGCGGGTCTCGCTGTGCCGGTCGCTGATCGGCGAGCCCCGGGTGATGCTGATGGACGAGCCGTTCTCCGCGCTCGACGCGCTCACCCGCGAGGAACTCTCCGGCGAACTCCAGCGGGTGCACATGGAGTCCCAGGCCACCGTCGTCTTCGTCACCCACTCGATCGACGAGGCGGTGCTGCTGGCCGACCGGGTGGTCGTGCTCAGCCCCCGGCCCGGCCGGATCCGCAAGGTGGTCGACGTGGACATCCCCCGGCCGCGCACGCTCGGCCGCAACGCGCACCTGGCGGACGTCGCCCGGGTCAGCGCCGACCTGCACGAGCTCCTCATGGAGCGGGACCTGCCGGCGGCGGCCGGCACTGAGGGGCGATGAGCATGCGGGTCACCGTCTTCACGGAGCCGCACCGGGGCGCCACCTACGACGACCAGCTCCGCTTCGCCCGGCTGGCCGAGGCCGGCGGGTTCGACGGCTTCTTCCGCGCCGACCACTACCAGGCGATGGGCGACGAGCCGGGGCTGCCCGGCCCGACCGACGCCTGGCTGACCCTGGCCGCACTGGCCCGGGAGACCACCCGGATCCGGCTCGGCACCCTGGTCACGTCGGCGACCTTCCGGCTGCCCGGCCCGCTGGCGGTGATGGTGGCCCAGGTCGACCAGATGAGCGGCGGCCGGGTCGAGCTGGGCATCGGCGCCGGCTGGTACGAGCGGGAGCACAACTCCTACGGCATCCCGTTCCCGCGGATCGGCGAGCGCTTCGACCGGCTGGCCGAGCAGCTGGAGGTCATCACCGGGCTGTGGCGGACCCCGCCGGGCGGGACGTACAGCTTCACCGGCGACCATTACCGGCTGGTCGACGCCCCCGCGCTGCCGAAGCCCGTGCAGGTGCCCGGGCCGACGGTCATCGTCGGCGGACGCGGCCCGAAGCGCACCCCCGACCTCGCCGCCCGGTACGCCGACGAGTTCAACGTGCCGTTCAAGGCCGTCGACGAGACCGCCGAGGCGTACGAGCGGGTGCGGGAGGCCTGCGACCGGGCCGGCCGGGCCGATTCGGGGCGCGGCCCGCTGACGCTCTCCGCCGGGATCCTGGTCGCCATCGGCCGTACCGACGCCGAGGCGCAGCGCCGGGCCGCCCCGCTGCACGTCAAGAGCGCGCTGCCGCCGGAGGACCCGGTGGTCGGCTCGCCCGCGCAGCTCGTCGACCGGATCGGGGAGTTCGCCGCGATCGGCGCCACGCGGGTGCACCTTCGGCTGATCGACCTCGCGGACCTCGACCACCTGGAGCTCATCGCCGCCGAGGTGCTCCCTCGGCTGGACGCAACCCGGTGACCGACGCGCAGCTCTAACTCGGCCCGGTGGGCCAGGAGATCGTGTACGGGAACGACCGGGTCCGGGTGTGGCACATCCGGCTGGAGCCGGGGCGAGCAGCAGCCGCTGCACCGGCACGACCACCCGTACCTGATGGTGGCGGTCCAGGGCGCGAAGGACGTCGTGCAGACGATCGACGGGACCGCGATCGACGCCGACGAGCCGACCGGCGGGGTGGTCCACCGGGACCCGGGCGCCGTGCACATGTCGACCAACGTCGGCGACACGACGTGCCTGCCGCGGCTGGTCGAGCTGAAGTAACCGCTGGCCGGGCGGGTCGACCCCGCTCGCGGCGCGCCGGTGGCGACCTGCCCAACAGGTGCGTAACGTGCCGGACATGGCCTATCGGACCTGGGGCAGACTGCTGCTCACGGCGCTCGGGGTGAGCCTGCTGGCCGGGGCCGGTCAGCTCGGCGTCGCGTTCGGCTTCGGCATTGTCCGGCTCGCCGGCACCTTCACCGGCGCCACCGTCAACCATTGGCCGGCCCAGCTCGTCTGGGCGGGCTGGTTCGCCGCCAGCGCCGCCGTGGTCGGCGCGGTGCTCACCGAACGCCTCGCCCGCCGGGACGGCATGGTGGCCGGCACCGGCCGCCACCTCGCCGTCGCCAGCGGCGCCGCGCTGGGCGCGACCGTCGTCGCGCCGCTCTGCATGCAGCCCGCCCGGGCCGCCGAACTCGTCGCGATGGACCCGGTCTGGGCCGTCGGCATCTGCGCCATCCTCGGCGCGCTGGCCGGCGCGGGCGCCGCACTCGCCGTCCTGCTCCGGCCGCCGGTGGGATGGAACATGGCGGCGGTCGCGGGCGCGGTCTGGCTGCTGGCGCTGCTGTCGACGGCGCCGTCGGTCGCCTCGACCGGGCCGCTGCCCAGCGTACGACTCGGGGTGCTGGAGCCGGCCTGGCTCGACGCCGGCGCGGCCCAGCGACTGGCCCTGGTGATCCTGCCCCTGGTGGCGCTGCTCGCCGGCGCGGCGACCGGCGGGCTGGCCCGGTGGCGCGGCCACCCGCCGCTGGTCAGCGGCACGATCGGGGTGGTGGGTCCGGTGCTGGTGGCGTTCGCATACCTGACCGCCGGTCCGGGCGACGCGACCGACCGCTACCAGCTCACGCCGTACTACGGGGCGTTGTTCGCGGTGGCCACCGGCGCGCTCGGTTCGGCCGCCGCCGCGCTGCTGCGCTGGCCGCTCGTCACGCGCACCGCCCCCGGCGGCGCCATCGAGCCGACCGACATCCTGCGCCCGCTGCCCGCCGGGGCGCTGCCGCACGCCCCGGAGCCGGCCGCCGGGGCCGACGAGCCGGCGACGGTCGACCTGGCCGACGCCGGGCGCGTCGCCGCCGACCGGCATGGGGGTACGGACTCCGGCGGGACCGCCGGCGACGACGCCCCGCCGCCCCGGGCCGTCCCGGCGCACTGGGACTGGCCGGCCGACGGCACCGTCCCGACGACACCCGCCGCCGCTCCGGCCCCGACTTCCGTGGCCCCGGACCGGGCCGCGGGAACGCCGCCCCCGGCGGTCACGGACGCGGCGGCCTCTGCCGAGTCGCCATCCTCGCCGATCAAGGACGCGCTGGCCTCTGCCGGGTCGCCACCTCCGACGGTCACGGACGCGGCGCAGGCAGCCGGGTCACCGGCGACAACAGACGCCGCGCCCGCTACCGGATCACCACCCCCGACGATCACGGACGCGGCGCACCCAGCGACGGATACGGTGCCCCCGCCGCGATCGCCGGCCCCGACGGTCGCCGAAGCGGCACACCCGGCCAGGTCGCGGACGACAACGGATGCGGTGGCCGCTGCCGAGTCATCGACGGCGACGGATGTGCCGGGATCGGCCGAGTCGCCAGCGGCGACGGATACGGCGGGATCGCCGGTACCGGCGGTTACGGACGCGACGGGAGCGGCCGGATCGCCGCCCCCGGTGGAGGCCGTGCCCGCCGCCAGGCAGGACCGCGCTGACAAGGGCGCCCAGGCCGGTACGGCTGCGGGCGAGCACCCACCGGTTGCGGTCGAGGCCGCCCCGCCCCCCGCGCCGCCGGCCGTCCCGGCCGCCCCCAAGCCCCGCCGCACCCGCAAGCCCCGGTCGACGAAACAGCCGGCGGCCGCGGCGGCGAATAGCGCCGACCCGACGCCCGCAGTCATCGACTCCCCCGCCGATCCGGCTCCCCCACCGGCGACGCCGCGCCCCGGGGCTGGGGCCGCGGCAGCGACCACCGCTGCGGCAGGGACAGGGCCCGCCGGGGCCGACACGACCGCTCAGACGGCGAGCAGTGCCGCCGGCCCGGCCCCGATCACCGAGGTGGGTCCGACCACCGAAGTCGGTCCGACCAGCGAAGCCGGGCCGGCCACCGAACCTGGTCCGACCAGCGAACTCGGTTCCACCACCCAAGTCGGTCCGGCCGCCGAAGCGGAGCGGATCGACGGAGCGGAGCGGATCGACGGAGCCGCCCCGACCGCCGGGGCCACCGACCTGTTCGGCACGACGTCCAGGGCCAACTCCCACGAGCCGGACGCCAGCGATCCGCACGCGGTGCCACTCTTCCCCGCCGACGAGCCGGCGACCGGGCGGGTCGGCGAGCCGGATCGGGCGTTCCGGCCGCCCTGGCAGTCCGGACCGGCGTGGCCGACAGCGCCCCGGGTCGGGCCCGACGACGCCCTCGACGCGCCCCGCCCGGCCGCTGCGGGGCCCACGCCCGAGCCGGCGCCCCGGCCCCGGCACCGGGCCCCGCTGCCCGACCTGGCCCGGGCGGCGAACTGGGACGCCCTCGCCACCGCGCGACCCGGGGGCCCCACGCCGGCGCCGGTGGACGCCGCATCGGGGAACGGGACCGCTGCCGCCGAGGCGCCCGAGACGCCGGCCGACGGCGCGGCGTCGGGCGGCCCGGCCGAGCAGCCCGAGGGCCGGACACGTGGTCGGCTGGGGCTGTTCCGGCGCAACCGGTCCCGGGCCGAGGACGCTCCGGCGGACCGGGAGTCCGAGCCGCTGACGGCACAGGACGAGGAATACGTGGACTGGGTCGCCGGCCTGAGCGGTCCGACCGCGGACAACGAGCCCGAGCAGGGGAGCGGTCGGCGGTCGTTGCGGTCCACCGGCCGCCACCATCGCGACTGACCCGGCCCCTGCCCGAGCGGCGGCCCGCCCCGGCACCACGGGGCGGGCCGCCGCTTCGGGTCAGGCCAGCGGCAGGTAGACCCGGCCGCCCGAGGAGACGAACTCCTCCGACTTGTCCTTCATGCCGCGCGCCGCGTACTCCTTGAGCTCCTGGGTGATCTTCATGGAGCAGAACTTCGGCCCGCACATCGAGCAGAAGTGGGCCGTCTTCGCCGGCTCGGCGGGCAGGGTCGCGTCGTGGTACGACCGCGCGGTCTCCGGGTCCAGCGAGAGGTTGAACTGGTCCTCCCACCGGAACTCGAACCGCGCCTTGGAGAGCGCGTCGTCCCACGCCTGCGCGCCGGGGTGCCCCTTGGCCAGGTCGGCCGCGTGCGCCGCGATCTTGTACGCGATCACGCCGGCCTTCACGTCGTCCCGGTCCGGCAGCCCGAGGTGCTCCTTCGGGGTCACGTAGCAGAGCATCGCGGTACCGAACATGCCGATCATGGCGGCGCCGATCGCCGAGGTGATGTGGTCGTACGCCGGGGCGATGTCCGTGGTCAGCGGGCCGAGCGTGTAGAACGGCGCCTCGTGGCACCACTCCTGCTGGAGGTCCACGTTCTCCTTGATCTTGTGCATGGGCACGTGTCCCGGGCCCTCGATCATCACCTGTACGTCGTGCTCCCAGGCCACCTTCGTCAGCTCGCCCAGGGTGCGCAGCTCGGCGAACTGCGCCTCGTCGTTGGCGTCCGCGATCGAGCCGGGGCGCAGCCCGTCGCCGAGCGAGAACGTCACGTCGTAGCGGGCCAGGATCTCGCACAGCTCGGCGAAGTTCGTGTAGAGGAAGTTCTCCTCGTGGTGGGCCAGGCACCAGGCGGCCATGATCGAGCCGCCCCGCGACACGATCCCGGTGACCCGGTCCACCGCCAGCGGCACGTACGGCAGCAGCACCCCCGCGTGCACCGTCATGTAGTCGACGCCCTGCTCGGCCTGCTCGACGACGGTCTCCCGGAACACCTCCCAGCTCAGCTTCACCGGGTCGCCGCCGACCTTCTCCAGCGCCTGGTAGATCGGCACGGTGCCGATCGGCACCGGCGAGTTTCGCACGATCGCCTCACGGGTCTCGTGGATCCGCTTGCCCGTCGACAGGTCCATCACCGTGTCCGCGCCCCACCGGGTCGCCCAGGTCAGCTTCTCCACCTCCTCGGCGACCGAGGAGGTGACCGCCGAGGTGCCGATGTTGGCGTTCACCTTGACCAGGAACGCCTTGCCGATGATCGCCGGCTCGCACTCGGGGTGGTTGACGTTGAGCGGCAGCACCGCCCGCCCGGCGGCGATCTCGTCCCGGACGAACTCCGGCGCCATGCCCTCCCGGATCGCCACGAACTCCATCTCCGGCGTGACGACCCCCGCCCGGGCGTACGCGAGCTGTGTCGGGCGCTTCCCGTGCGCCCCGGCCAGCGGCGTGCCCGCGCCGCGCACCGGGGCCACGTCCCCGCGCTCGGCGATCCACGGCCCGCGCAACGGCGGCAGCCCGACCTCCGGGTCGGACCCGGGCCCGGAGGTGTCGTAGAGCCGGACCGGCGCGTTGTCGCCGGTCAGCTCCACCTCGGCGAAGGGCACCCGGACATCCGGCCGGGACCCCTCCACGTGGACCTTGCGACGTGTCTGCATGACTGCCTCCCCTGTGCTCATGCGGACCACCCGAAGTGGTCCAGCGGGCCGCGTCCCGCGCCCAACTCCCAGTCCCGCCCGCCGGTCAGCGCGCGGAAGACGTACGCCTTGGCGGCGGCGACCGCCGTCGGCACCGGGTCGCCCAGCGCCAGCCGGACAGCGACCGCCGCCGAGAACGAGCACCCCGTGCCGTGGTTGTGCCGGGTGACGACCCGGGGCGCGCGGAGCACCGTGGTGACCCCGTCGCCGTGCAGCACGTCGACCGCCTCGCCGTCGCAGTCCACGTCGCCGCCGGTCACCACCACGTGCTCCGGCCCGCCGGCGGCCAGCGCCTCGGCGGCGGCCACCATCTCCTCGGCCGTGGTCACCGGGCGTCCGATGAGGGCCGCCGCCTCGTCGCAGTTCGGCGTCGCCACCCGGGCGTACGGCAGCAGCCGCTCGACTGCGGCGACCGCGCCCAGCCGGTGCCCGCTGGTGGCGACGAGCACCGGGTCGACGACGAGGTGCGGCAGCCGACCGTCCCGGGCGGCGCCGGCGACCGCGTCGGCGATGGCCGGGGTGGCCAGCATGCCCGTCTTGACGGCCCGCACGGCGAAGTCGGCGAGCACGCTGTCGAGTTGCTCGGTGACCGTGCGCGGCGGCAGCGGCAGGACGGCGTCGACGCCCCTCGTGTTCTGCGCGGTGACCGCGGTGATCACGCTGGTGCCGTACGCGCCGAGGGCGGCGAAGACCTTGAGGTCGGCCTGGATGCCCGCGCCGCCGCCGGAATCCGAGCCGGCGATGGTGAGCACGGTGGTGGGTGTCATCGGTCCCCCAGACGAGGCGGCGGGGAGACCGCCGACCGGAAGGCGGCGGTGAGCGTGGCGGCGACCTCGGTCGGGTCGTCGGCGCGCATGATCGCGCCGAGCACCGCCACTCCCGCCGCTCCGGCGGCGACGCAGGCGTGCAGGTGCTCCGGGGTCTGCACCCCGCCCAGCGCGAGGACCGGCACAGGGCTGGCCTCGATCAACCCCCGGAGCCCCGCGGGGCGCAGTGGTGGGCCGTAGCCGGGTTTGCTGCGGCTGGGGAAGACCGGCGACAGGGTCGCGTAGTCCTCGCTGGTGACGCGGCGCAACTCGGCCTCGTCGTGGCAGGAGCGGCCGACCAGGCCGAGGCGCGGCGGCGGGTACGGGCCGGCCGACGGCAGGTGCACCGCGTCCCCGTCGAGCGGGTCCGGGCCGGCCACCACCAGCGTGCCGCCGACCTCGGCGAGGATCGCACGCAGCTCGACGGCGAGGGCGGCGCGCTCGGCCCGGGGCAGGTCCCGCTCCCGCAGCACCACCCACCGCACTCCCCCGGCGACGGCCCGCGCGACGACCTCGGCCAGTGGCCGCCGCGCCTGCCACCGGTCGGTCAGCAGGACGACGCCGGACGGCCCGCGCGTGATCCTGGTGGGAAACGGCCCCGTCGGGGGCGCTTGCGTACCAGGATCCGCCGGAACGGCACCGGTGCGGGTCACAGGTCCGGCCGTCCGTCGTCGGGGGTGGAGGCCAGGGCGTGGAAGCGGCGGGCGATCCGGCCCGCCCCGTACGCGAGCCGCCCCGCCTCGACCGCGTACCGCATCGCGGTGGCCATCGCCACCGGGTCGGCGGCCCGGGTGACCGCGCTGGCCAGCAGCACCGCGTCGCAGCCCAGCTCCATCGCCAGCGCCGCGTCGGAGGCGGTGCCGATGCCGGCGTCCAGGATCACCGGCACGTCGACGCTCTGCCGGATCAGCCGGATGTGGTGCGGGTTCGACACGCCCAGGCCGGAGCCGATCGGCGCGCCCGCCGGCATCACCGCGGCGCAGCCGACGTCGGCCAGCCGCCGCGCCAGAATCGGGTCGTCCGACGTGTACGGCAGCACCACGAACCCGTCCGCCACGAGTGCCTCGGCGGCGCGCAGCAGCTCCACCCCGTCGGGCAGCAGCGTGCGCTCGTCGCCGATCACCTCCAGCTTCACCCAGTCGGTGCCGAACGCCTCCCGGGCCAGGTGGGCCACCTTGACCGCCTCGCCCGCCGTGTAGCAGCCGGCGGTGTTCGGCAGCAGCCGCACCCCGCACCGGTCGAGCAGGTCCAGCAGCCCGCCGGCGGTGCCGGGGGCGGTGTCGACGCGGCGCAGGGCCAGGGTGACCAGTTCGGTGCCGGAGGCGCGGATCGCGTCCTCCAGCACGCGCAGGTTGGCCGCGCCGCCGGTGCCGAGGATCAGCCGGGACGTGAGGCGCACGCCGCCCAGGTCGAGGCTCACCGCGTCACCCGCCCTGGGCGGCGCTGAGCACCTCGACCCGGTCGCCGTCGCGCAGCACGGTCGCCGGCCAGCCGGTACGCGGCACGACCTCCCCGTTGACCGCGACGGCGAGGCCGCGCTGCTGGTCGGTGACCGCGCGGACCAGGTCCGCGACGGTCGAGCCGCCGGGCAGGCTGCGCCCGGCGCCGTTCACCGTCAGTTCCACGGGTGTTCCTCCTCGGGTGCGAAGGCGCCGGAGCGGCCGTCGGCGGCGGCCCGGACCACCGGCCCGGCGCTGCCGGCCTGTCCGGCGGTGCCGGCCGGATCGGCGGTGGCGCCCGGCGCGAACCGGTCCGGGGTGAAGGGGGCGAGCAGCGGGTCCGCCGTACCGGTGACGACCAGGTCGGCGATCAGGTCGGCGGTGAGGGGGGTGAGCACGATGCCGTGCCGGTGGTGACCGGTCGCGGCGAGCACGCCCGGCCGACCGGGCAGCGGGCCGAGGACGGGGGCGTTGTCCGGGGTGCCGGGGCGCAGGCCGGCGAGGGTCTCGACGAGGTCGTACTCGGCCAGCTCCGGCAGCAGGTCGACGGCGGCGCGGAGCAGGCGCAGCACCGCCCCGGCGGAGACGTCGGTGTCGGCGCGCTCCTCGACGGTGGCGCCCACCACCACCTCCCCGCCGTCGCGGGGCACAAGATAGACGTGCTCGCCGTCGGCGTACCCCCGGATGACGTGCCGGAAGCCCGGCGCGCCGCCGCCGGGCGCGCGGAGCCGTAGCACCTGGCCCTTCACCGGCCGCACCGGCAGCCCGGTCAGGGCCGCCGCCCCGCAGCCGGCCGCGACCACCGTGACGCGGGCATCCACCTCGGACAGATCGCGCACGGCGGCGGGCACCAGCGTGGCGCCGGCCCGCTCGGCGGCCGTGCGCAGCGCCGGCACCAGCCGGCGCGGGTCGACCTGGTGGTCGGTGGCGGCGAGCGCGCCGCCGCGCACCCGGGGCGCCAACGCCGGCTCGCGGTCGCGCAGCGCCGAGGGGCGCAGCGGCGTCACCGGCAGCCCGAGACCCTGCTGGTACGCCCACAGCCGGCGCGCCTCGGCCAGGTCGTCGGCGGTGAGCCCGACCATCAGCGTGCCCTCGGTGCGGTAGCCGACGTCCGCGCCGGTGGCGGCGGTCAGTTCGGCGGCGAAGGCCGGCCAGCGGGCGGCGGAGGCGGTCAGCAGCCCGGTCAGCTCGTGCTCGCCGAAGTACGCCTCGGCGACCGGGGCGAGCATCCCGGCGGCGACGTGCGACGCGCCGGACCCGGGGGCGGGGTCGTGCACGGCGACCCGGAGGCCGCGCGCCGCGCAGCGCCAGGCGATCGCCAGCCCGACCGGTCCCGCCCCCACCACGGCGACGTCCGGCCGGCTCAGCACCCCAGCGCTCCCAGCAGCTCCGCCGTCGCCCGGGCCGGATCGGCCGCCCCGGAGAGCGCCCCCACCACCGCCACCCCGTACGCCCCGGCGGCCAGCAGCGCGGGCGCGTTCGCGGCGGTCACCCCGCCGATCGCGACCACCGGCACGTCCACGGCGGCGGTGACGGCGCGCACCCCGGCCGGGCCGATCGGCGCCGGCAGGCCGGTCTTGGTGCTCGTGGCGTGGCAGGGACCCACGCCCAGGTAGCTGGCCCCGGCGGCGACCGCCTCGGCGGCCGTCCCCGGCTCGCGGGCGGTGGCCCCGAGCACGGCGGTCGCGCCGAGCACCCGGCGGGCCGCCCCGACCGGCAGGTCCGCCGCGCCGACGTGCCCGCCGGCGGCACCCACCGCCAGCGCCACGTGCAGCCGGTCGTTGACGAGGCAGGGGACGTCGTACGGCGCGCAGAGCGCGACCACCCGGCGGGCCAGGTCGTACGCCTCCCGGTCGGTGGCGTCGTCGGTGACGCGGACCTGCACGACCAGTTCGGCGCGGGCCACCGGGAGGGCGGCCCGCAGCACGGCCAGTGGATCCCGCCCGGGTCGGGTGTCGGTGATCAGATGCAGTCGCCCAAGGGACGGCACGGCAACACTCCTCCCTGCGCCGGCATTACCCGGATCAGGTTCGACGGTCGGGGGCTCTCAGCCCCCCTCTCAGCCCGGTGCACCGGGCTCCCGTGGGTCACTTGCGCGTGTCACCGTACGACGGATCGCCGGATCCGCCAAGGGCGGGACGCGGATTTCACACCGACCGTCCGAAGCCGACGATCGGGGCGGCACGTGACCGACCCGTCACGCGATGCTGTGCGGATGCCCTCCCCCGCCCGGGTACCGCCGCGCCTGGCCTTCCTGCCGTTCCGGGCGAGCGCCGCCGTCGCCGACGGCCTGCTGACCCGTTCGACCTCGGTCGACAGGCGCCGCGCGACGAGGCTCTGGTGGCCGTCGACGCGCTGCTGCACCGCCGGGTGGTCAAACTGCCGGCGCTGTCGGCGTACGCCGACACTCGTCGTCGTTGGCCCGGGCTGCCGCTGCTGCGGGAGGTGCTCGCGCTGGCCGAGCCCCTGAGTGAGTCTCCGATGGAGACCCGGTTACGGCTCTCACCGCCGACGACGTGCTCCGGCACCGGAACCTGACGGTACGCCTCGTCGCCGCCGCCCTCCGCGAACGCGTCGACGGCGGAACGCCAGGTCGGTCAACCACCCACGGTGACAGCCCTGGCGTTCCACCCGCCGACGAACGTCCACACCGGCGGGGCGCCGCAGCGCACACCCCACAACGGCCAAGCTGGAACGGCCATGCGCCGAGCAATGGGGACGGGTGGAACACCAGGGCTGTCTCCCGGGGTGGGAGAGGTCCGCGGTGTTCCACCCGTGGAAGCATCGCCCCCCCGCCCGGCCCGGTCAGGGGCCGGGCGGGCGCCGACCCCCCCCCGCGGGGGGGGGGGGGCCGGGGGGGGCGGGGGGTGGGGGGGGGGCGGCGGCCGAC